>NZ_JBARYM010000415.1:0-5000 GCF_049647865.1 Tunicatimonas sp.
TTTGCTGGATGAAAGGTAAGAAAAGATATATTACGTTGGATGAGGGTCAACGCAAAGAATTACTGGCGGGGTTCAAAACTGGCAAAAAACCCGTCTTTAGAATGCGTTGCCATTTGATTCTGCTCAGTGACCAGGGGCATGGTGTCCAACAAATTGCTGAGTTATATCAGTTAAGTCGGCAAAGCGTGGCTAACTGGTTCACGCGCTACGAGCAAGGAGGCATTACGGCTTTGCATACAATGCAAGGTAGAGGTAGACGACCTATTTTACGGATTGACAATGCGGTAGAAGTCCGGCAAGTTGAACAGTTGGTTGATCGGCACCCACAAACTCTTCGCCCGGTCTTGGCTGCTTTGAGCCAACAAGGGAAGGTGCTATCTAAGCGAACGTTACAGCGATTTTTAAAAAGATTGGACGGAAATGGAAACGGTTCCGAAGAAGCCCTTTAGGCCAACCCGATCAAAAAATATATGAACAGAAATGTCAACAATTAGTGATGTTACATACATTAGCTGCCTTGGGCTATATTGATTTACGGTTCGGGGACGAGACAGGCTTTTCCATGGCCCCTTCGGTTCCTTATGGGTGGCTGCCAGTAGGGTGCCAACGGGCGATCCGTTCGGATAGTGAGCGGGTCACCAATGTGTTTGGACTGATCAACAGGCATCAGCAACTGAGCAGTTATCCTACTCAGGGACGCATCGATGCTGCCTATATCATTCAGTGCTTGGACGATTTTTGCGCAACGCTCACTCAACTGACCGTAGTAGTGCTAGACAACGCTTCATGGCATACGGCGCAGGTTATTCAAGACCGCCGAGAGAAATGGCAAGAAAAGGGGCTTTTCCTGTTTTATTTACCTACGTATAGTCCGCATCTGAATCCCATTGAAATTCTATGGCGAAAGATGAAGTATGAGTGGCTACGACCCGAAGATTACAGGGCGAAAGAGCAGTTGCAACAAGCAATCTTCAATATTCTCAGACAGTTTGGGGGAACTTTTCAAATCAACTTCTCTACCACTTAGATGTTGTTAAACTAATTATGTTAGCCTACTTAGTAGTCATATAAATAGCATTTAGACAGTAATAAAGGTAGTCATAGCTAATACTATAAACTAACATAGTATTACTTTAGAACTTACATAATGAGAGGTGCTATCGTAAAGTTCATTTGTTTGAATAATCTAAAAATTATACTATTCTAACATTATTGATTTTTATTTGCCTGGTATTATTGGGTGATGTACTAGTGTAAGGGTCAAGAAAATTTAGAGTAAGATGCTAAAACATACACTTACTACAGAAAAGCAGAGCAGATTTCATACGATTATCTAAAGGTGAGCACAGGGCGGAACTGCTTATGTTCTAGCTCATTATTCACCCTCCCACAAAAACTTCTTCAACTAGGAAGAACTACTTTTGCCCCCTTCCTATAGAGAGTTAATAAAAGCTGACTAAAGTCACAAACTAGGCGAAGAAAAGTCATGGGGCCACAGTCTTAATTTATCTTCTTTTGGTGGTGTAAGTTATTCATAGACCTCAACCCCTAGTTACTATTCTATATGGAACGTACTAATCTTGATACGCAAAGGCTAATCCATCTGAATATTCACAGTCCTGGACAGAGCATCCTAGAAACTGAATCAAGTCAAGATAGCTAGGTATTTGAGGTAATTGAATAGCTAAACTTCTTATTTGTGAAACTTTACAACTGTTAAACCTATGAACTTTGATCTGACTCAGTATGGAATTGATGTAAAAGAAATTCTAAGAAATTCGAGTGTACCTGTCCTGTATGAGATTGGCCTACGACACGAAAAGGGGACTGCCATCTCAGATACCGGAGCACTGCTAGTTTATTCCGGCGATAAAACCGGTCGGAGTCCTAAAGACAAACGAATTGTTCGTCATCCCGATTCTGAAAATAACCTAGATTGGGGCAATATTAATATCAAGCTGGACGAACATACCTACAAAGTGAACCATGAGCGGGCTATTGATTATCTAAATACCCGAGAGCGGCTCTTTGTAGTAGATGCCTTTGCTGGGTGGGACGAAAAATACCGACTTAAAGTACGGATAATCTGTCACCGAGCTTATCACGCACTGTTCATGCAAAACATGCTCATTATGCCCACCAAGGAAGAACTAGAGAACTTTGGTACTCCCGATTATGTGATATTCAACGGCGGAGGCTTTCCAGCTAACCGCTATACATCTGAGATGACCTCTAAAACTAGCGTTGACGTAAATCTTGAGGAAAAAGAGGTTGTTATTTTAGGTACTGAATACGCCGGTGAAATGAAGAAAGGCATTTTCTCTATCATGAATTATCTGATGCCTCTCCAAGATGTGCTACCTATGCACTGTTCCGCTAATGTAGGTGACGACGGCGACGTTTCGGTCCTCTTCGGACTTTCAGGCACGGGGAAGACTACCTTGAGTGCCGACCCCAATCGAAAGCTGCTCGGGGACGATGAACACTGCTGGACCGACACCGGTATTTTCAATATTGAAGGCGGATGTTACGCCAAGGCGATTGACCTTTCGGCGGAAAATGAACCTGATATTTACAATGCCATCCGCTACGGTACTGTCCTGGAAAACGTGATGTACGATCCGAAAACTAGAGAAGTGGATTATACCGATACCAGTATCACTCAGAATACTCGGGCTTCCTACCCCCTAAATTTCATCGATAACGTCCAAATTCCTAGTGTTGCCGGGCATGCCAATCATATTATCTTTCTGACTTGCGATGCATTTGGAGTACTGCCTCCCATTTGTCGGTTAACTCCCGAACAGGCTTCTTACCACTTTATCTCCGGATATACGGCTAAGGTTGCTGGAACTGAAATGGGCGTGACCGAACCCCAAGCTACTTTCTCAGCATGTTTTGGCGCGGCCTTTATGATGTGGCACCCCAATAGATACGCCGAATTACTAGCGGAAAAAATTAAGAAGCACAATGCTAAAGCTTGGTTAGTGAATACCGGCTGGACTGGTGGGCCTCACGGAGTAGGTTCTAGAATAAAACTAAAATATACCCGAGCCTTGATTGATGCCATTCACAATGGCGATTTGGACGACGTTGAAACCAGAACCGATCCTCACTTCGGTTTTGAGATACCACTTAGCTGTCCAGGGGTTCCATCTGAAATTCTGGTTCCCAAGGATACTTGGCAGGATAAAGAGGCCTTTGAAGCCACCAAAGAAAAGTTGGTCGGATTGTTCCAGAAAAATTTCAAATCGTTTGAGGCAAGTGTCAACTCGGAAACTATTGCCGCAGGGCCCAAAGTCCACAAGTTGGCGTAGAAGTTCAATCAATATTTAAGAAACGCTCTGGATAGATAAGTGAAGAAAGAAAACCCGGAGCATTAAATATGATGGATAAGGCTTAGCGTAGTTTTTTCAACTAATTTTAAATGCCTACGTCATTGACGTAGGCACTTTTTTTGTCTAAAATTGGTCTCCACCAAATTTTTAGTAAATTCCCCAAAATCTGTATTACCTAACTTATTACGATGAGATACATCCTACTATTAATAGCATCTACTGGGCTTTGCCTACCTTCTTTCTGTCAGGACCTGAATCAGCGGATAGACGAACAAGCGCAAGCCATTGAGGAACAGGTGGTCGATTGGCGACGGGACATCCACCAATATCCCGAACTTTCTAATCGTGAATTCAAGACGGCTGAAAAAGTAGCTAGCCACCTAAAGTCGCTTGGAATAGAAGTAACTACGGGTGTGGCTCATACCGGGGTGGTAGGAGTGCTGAAAGGCGGTCAGCCTGGACCTGTGGTGGCACTACGAGCCGATATGGATGCGCTGCCCGTGACTGAGCGCGTAGATATTCCCTTTGCTTCCCAAGCAGTAGCCGAGTATAATGGCGAAGAAGTAGGGGTGATGCACGCTTGCGGCCACGATACGCACGTAGCCATTTTAATGGGAGTCGCTCAAGTGCTAAGCGATATGAAAGATGACTTATCAGGAACCGTGAAATTTATATTTCAACCGGCCGAAGAAGGAGCCCCGGAAGGAGAAGAAGGTGGTGCCGAACTGATGGTAGAAGAGGGCGCACTCAAGAGTCCCGATGTGGACGCTATCTTCGGTCTGCATATTAACTCCAAAACCAAAGTCAACACCATTGGCTATCGTCCCGAAGGAACCATGGCGGGAGTGGATAATCTAGAGATTAAAGTTAAAGGAGCCCAAACCCACGGAGCGTACCCTTGGTCAGGAGTTGATCCTATCGTTACTGCTTCACAAATCGTAATGGGATTGCAAACGATTGTGAGTCGTAACCTGGAAATTATCAAGGCCCCAGCGGTAGTATCCATCGGTAAAATTGAAGGTGGGGTTCGTAGTAATATCATTCCCGAAGAAGTTACCATGATTGGAACCATTCGCTCCCTTGATCCCGAAATGCAGGATAAAATTCATCAGCGCATCCGCGAAATTGCCACCAATATTGGGGAAAGTGCCGGAGCCGAGGTAGAAGTAAATATCATAAAAGGCTATCCGGTAACCTATAATGACCCGGAACTTACCGCGCAAATGGTCGGTACATTACAAAGTGTAGCGGGAAAAGACAACGTGTTCTTGCGCTATCCAGTCACTGGAGCCGAAGACTTTTCCTTTTTTGCTCAAGAGGTGCCCGGCTTTTTCTTCTTCCTTGGGGGAATGCCTGCTGATATAAGTCCTGAAGAAGCCGCGCCGCATCACACCCCCGATTTCTTTATCGATGATAGTGGACTAACGCTGGGCGTACGCGCCCTAAGCCAACTCACGGTAGATTATATGGAACAGTACAAACCCGAAATGGGTAAGTAGACAGTTTTGCTAAGAAATTAATTCGGACGGGTGTGTTTCGCTTATCTTTATGAAAACTACTACAGCCAACTAAACCCCTATGATTCTTGGTGTGCTAAAGGATGCAGATGATCGAGAAGCCCTCACCCCGGGTTAATCTACAACAATTAGGTTATACTGGTGG
>NZ_JBARYM010000416.1:0-2180 GCF_049647865.1 Tunicatimonas sp.
CGTTACTTTTCGGTTTAGCCAAACCGGGGCAATCTGGGCTAAGCCAACAGTGAGTTGTTCTTGCATGGGTAATTCAATTCGGTCAGTATAAGATTAAATTCGCAAATCAAAGCTCAATACTATTCCAAACTCAAAGAAAATGTTTGCTGTATATTCAATCACATAACTGTCACAATATAAGGTTCTGATAAACAGCATTTTAAGTGTCTAAAATTAAATAAACATTAGGTTCGATCACATAACCGTCACATAAGATTTATGCCCAAAATGGAATATATTTAGCATAAGTTCTTGACTTGTTGGACGGACTACAGCCTTTGATAAGATTAGTTTATCTGGTGTCGGCAATAATATGGGTTTCTCGAAGGGCCGTCTAGCACAAATAGTCACTTTTTAGTGTCTAGATCAAAAGTTATAGGCTCGCTGACAATATCAGTGATATTAAGAGTAGGCAGTATGATTTGATTGAATTTTGTGTTTTCTGTTTTAGCATGCAGTACACCACGGGTGGTCCCTGTAGTAAGAACAGCTAAATGTTGAAGAAACTTACCCGGAAATGTTATTGTGTGTCTTTTATGATCAACATAACTGTCCCAAGCTTCTGAATCGACTTCAAATTCGCATCGGACCTTTATGATGATGAAAGGACATTCATTGAAATGAAATTCGACGATAGCATCACATACTAACCATTTTGCTTCTTCTAGTACCCCAAAACCAAAGTTAAACTTTAAATCCGCTGGACTTCCTTCCTGATAGGCACTATCAATTGTAGCAAACTCCAAAGTTCTAATATTGCTAAGGAGAAAACCTATTTTGCTAGCTTTTTCTTCTTTCATAAGTAAGCATATTGCTCGTCAGGAACATAACTAAGTTCTTTGCTTATTGGAATCACCTTGGTTTCTGTTGAAGCCGTCTGAGTAGGTTCATTCGACTTCTTAGCATTTTCAACCTTTTCCACCATAATATACTCCTCTGATTTAACAGCTTTCTTCTTGAGACTCATAACGTCCATTAACTGAATACCTAAAGCCGCTTCTAATTTTCCCACTGTCTCGAAGGTAAAATTCTCTTTACCCTTTACCCATTTATTGACTAACTGAGGAGATACGCCTAACTGTCCGGCCAGTTCTTTTTGACTCATTTTCTTCGCGCGCAGAGTTCGCAGTACGGCTAAAGCCACTGCTTGCGATCGTTTTTTCCAGGGCTTTTCCTCAGCACGTCGCTTTACATCCTCATGCCACTGGCTAGGAGTTTCTGAAACAATTCCATTAAGTTTGTTAAGTGCGTCTTTTCGTGTGATCATGATGTTTGGATATCAATGTAACCGTAATCTCCGCTACCTTCTAATCCTATTTCTTTTAGGTAGGATGCAGTAGCTTTAAGTTTTTCAAGTTCCTCTGTGGTGTGCGGTCGGTCTTGCATAGCTTGAGTAAGCTTGATAGCACCGCCAGAAACAACATATAAATTAGTGGTGATCTGAATAGCATATACTCGTAACCATGATTTAGAGGCCAAGCCATATGCTTTACTTTCTACATGCGATGTTGATGTATCGTTTGCACGTAAGGGACGAAATACCAGATCGTAGAGGGTAGAATAGTCATCTTCTTGTCCTTTCTCAGCCACTTCCTGAATGTGGGTTTCCAATTCGTTAGCTTCTTCAGTAGTAGTAAATACTGCTTCATCAATACTAATATTTCCGAAAAAACCGCTTTGCAAATCATCCTTGTTGCTTTCAAAAAAGTTTTCGAGGTACTCGATATCTTGCCACTGCTCAAATAGTCTAGCAAACTCATCTCTTTCGTTTCCCTCAAATTGTACAGACAATAAGCTTTCATTGACAATAGCAAAGATACCATTTATAACCATAAAATCAACTTATAAGTTTATTTTCGTACGCTATCTTCTTACATAAGGGTTAACATTTAGTGTTAGGAAGTCGCTTATTTTCACGCCTCAGCTCCTTTTACTCTTATAATGCACATCCGGCAGGTTGCGTAATTGTTCGGCGGCCATTTCGGGGGTGATGTCGCGCTGGGGGTCACCGAGCATTTCGTAGCCGACTCTGAACTTTTTTACGGTAGCCGAACGTAGCAGCGGAGGATAGAAATGGTGGTGGTAGTGCCACTCCAAATGGTCCATACCGTCGGTGGGAGCCTGATGGATACCAGCCGAGT
>NZ_JBARYM010000417.1:0-17325 GCF_049647865.1 Tunicatimonas sp.
GTTTTACGGTGCTTCTACTAGCCATTCGATCAATAACTACAATCAATATTAGGTTGCAATATAGAAATAACTTTTTATGACTATTTACCATATTAAAACCTAGATTTTATTGGATTGCACAAAAAAATGTTAGCAGTTGCTAAGGTTCTTCTTTTTAAAAAGCCTCGCCAATTGTCAAATAGTAGCCGCTGGTTCCTTGACCAAACCCAGCGTCTATACGAACGTTAATTTTTTTCTCTGTATCCAGCATAAAGCGTAAACCAGCACCTCCAGCTAGTAAAAAATTATTCAGGCTGAAGTCAGTAATTTGAGGAGCCACCCCACCGTAGCCCAGAAAAGCCACGGCCCCAATTCGCCAGAATAGCGGACTACGGTAGGCTACCTGACCTAGTAGTAAATTTTTATCGCGAAAGCGCCCCTCGAAGTAACCACGCAGTTTTCTTCCGCCTCCCAGTGCGGCTAGCAAGTGGAAAGGAGGTTCGCCCCGCTGGAACACGCCGTAGCCATTTAGCGCAATCACATGGTTCCAGGAAGTAGTGAAATAGGTACTGGCATCTACTGCAAAAGTGGTGTAGTTGAAGTCACTCCCGGTCCAGGTATTGTCGTGCTGAAGAGAAGTTTCTACGTACCAGCCCCGCCCTGGGAAGAACACATTATCGCGAGAATCATAAATAGAAACTATGCCCGGACTGGAGTTAAGCCCACCCTGATTGCCCGTAATATTTTCGTTAGCTAATAACCCATCCGAATCTACTTCGGTAATCTTATAGTTTTCAAACCAGTAACGCAGCCCTAAAAATAAATTTTTATGCAATCGCCTTAACCAATTGAGCCGAATGCGGGGGAAATCTACTTCATAGAATTCTTGAGCGTCTAACGGTGCCGGATTACCAATACCGTAAAACTGGTACACGTACTGGTAATACCCGATTTCTCCGTAGCTGAAGTACCGGTTCTGATCCCACCGAATTTGAAACGGAGCGTACAGCAGTAGCTGTTGTTGTAGAGTATACACGGCAATAGCTTGAATCTGAGAGTCAGCGGTATCGCCTGGAATTCGGAAAGCGTATATTCCTGCCCCACCAAAGCCCCAACTGGTTTCAGGCGCAAAAAAGGCAACTGGTAAGGCGAAGACCCGGTTTTTAGGGTTATCTTGGTTAACCGAATCAGCTTGCTGCGCAAATACAGTATTTCCCAAGATCATCCCAACCAGTAGTACTTTTGCTATCAGTATTAATCTCACCTACGCATTCTTTTAAAAAACGATTGAAGCAATTCACCACATGCGGTCGCCATTACCCCGGAAGTTACGAATGTTTTTTTGTGAGGAATGTCGTGGTGGTAGCAGGTGTAGCCTTTTTTTGCATCGGATGCTCCGTACACCAACCCTCCCAATTGCGACCAATGGATGGCACCGGCACACATCACGCAGGGTTCTAACGTAACGAAGAGGGAGCATTCTGGCAAATACTTCGCCCCAAAGTAGTTGAAGGCAGCAGTGAGTGCCAGCATCTCCGCGTGAGCGGTAGGGTCGTTCAATTGTTCGGTCTGATTATACGCCCGAGCAACTATCCGATGGTTAGCTACCACAATGGCTCCCACGGGAATTTCACCTTCTTGGTAAGCTTGCTCCGCTAATTGCAGTGCTTGCTGCATGTATTCTTCGTGAGTGCGTTCTCCAATCAACTTGCTATACGATAGTAATTCATTATTCAGGTTCTTCGGTAATCAGTGCCACCCAATTACCTGCTTCAGGGGGACTAATATTAACCATTTCTTCGGTATCTATTTCAGTAGCTTCGGTCCATTCCGAAGTTAGTACGTTTAACCAGCGAACGGCACCGACTGCTTTTATTTTCTTTAAATTGAGGGTAACCTCACCATTTTTCGGAAAATAAATGGCATACGCTTCGCCGCCAACTGCTCGAGCATAAGCTTCATTCTCATCTCGCTCGCTAAGTAGCTGCGTTGCGGGTTCGGCGGAAAAGTGATCGTAGGCATCGGTAAGCATTCGCATACTTTTGATCACTGCTTGGGCGGTATCGCCTAATCCTAAACCCGAAGGCGGGCGATGAAAACGAGTGGATGCCGCTCCGAGCAGCACATTACGCACAAATCGCTCAATAGCATCTTGGTTGTCGTGTCCGAATTTATTGCCATTGGCTCCGTACACCTTAATATTGTTTACCGGGCGGGGTTGGTCTGACTGGTGAATCCGCTGAATTTGGCGTAATCCATTATCCCAGTGCAGTTGCCTCTTGTTATGATTGTTCTGCGAAATATCTACAAAAGCGTAGGTTTCAGGATAATCGATGGTAGACCGATGCGCTACGTGATCCAGATCCCAGGGGTCCCACATTTCGGTAGTGTACACTGCTTTACTGTACTGTTCCTGCGCTACACTCTTAATGTACTTCGACCAGAAAGCTCCCCAGTCGGCAGTGACCGAAGTTTCATTATCCATGCAGTACAGCACGTGGTTATGATCTAAAGAATAACTCAGTAATTTATCTACATAGGCTTGTTGGTACTCTAGTACTTTGAACAAGCTCATTTGCGAGGGCACCGACCGGAAGAAATTATTTTCGGTATAAATTGGATGCGTGGCCACTACCGTATCCAGTTTAGACCGCTGAGCATTATAGTTTACATTGTTTTTAGGATTAAACGGGTTAACACTCCAGTTGTCTCGATAGAAATCGAAGGTAGCCCACACCTCAATTTGTACCACAATGTCTCGCTCAGCAGTTTCTTCAAGAAACCTCGCGAAGCGGTTCCAGTACTCATTGTTCCACGTATCTAAATCATACAATCCGTCCGCTTTCTTGCCAAACGCCCACACATTCCCTTCGTCGCGGCTCGACATGGTGCAACGAACGTAATTCCCTCCGGCTGCCTGAAGTTGATCTAGGTGCTCACCTAATCCATCAATCTGAAACAAATTGTCTTCCACTGAGCCACCTAACAACAGTACGGTTTCTCCATTGTACGCCCAGAATTCTGGATTTTCCTGACTAATTGATATACCAGACTGGTTAGCGTTTTGACCGAATCCGCTAGTTGCCCACAATAGGCTTAGTAGTAATAGAAGTAGTCGCATTGTTCACTTACTATTCTTGAGTTTGAATGCTCAAAGTAGTAAAAATTATGCAAGTATTATTTTTTCTAATACACTTGCACTGAATTACTATAAGCTACGCCAAAGATATGTATTGTCTCTCGCTCTGTTATATTTACGCAAAGAAGTACTAAGTTAAAATGACTCTTATGAAACTATCTTATGTGTATTTAGCCATGGCGATTATCGGAGCCGTGCTCCCTTACTACCAGTTATTTCAATTCATTGCTGAGAACGGTTGGGGACTGATGGAGTATATTGAGCAGCTATTTATTAACGATGCTTCCAGTATGGTAGCCATTGATTTGCTCATATCTTGTGTTGTCTTCTGGATTTTTCTGTACTTCGAGGGGCATCGTTTACAAATTCCCAAGCTCTGGATATACGTAGTTATTCACATCTTTATTGGACTTTCGGCTGCTTTACCGTTATTTTTGTACGCTCGGGAACGCAAGTCGGCCGGTAAGAAAGCAACTTATGCATCTTAAATAAAAAAGAGGCTGCCTCATAAAATGACTTATGAGACAGCCTCAAAGGTAGAAAAGTTTTTCCACCTTTGAGGCTGCAATAGTTATCGTTAAGAAAACGATCTTACTCTTTAAGTTCAATCAAGTCTGTCATCTCCCGGATCCGGCCGCTTTGGTAATTTATCTTTACCATTATTACAATTACCTGTGCAGGGCTCTGAGTCATAAGAATCGTCACCAAAATTGCAAGCTTTTGCAACATCATATGCATAAAGAGGTAATAGCCGACAATATTCTTCCTTGCTCTAATACATTTCCGTCCATAATATCCAAATTGTGAAAAATAGCGGATACACTCTATCCTGGACCAAATATTTTTTGCATTTTTACTATCATTTACATTTAAATCAATGATAATATTGGCTGCATGAAAGTACGCATTCTTTACGTAATTGGTCTGCATATTCTGCTCTTAGGAATGTACTTGGAGAGTTTCGCTCAAGACAAGATTACGTTCAATCAACACATCGCACCTATTGTTCATACCAACTGTACACCCTGCCACCGCCCTGGCGAAGCAGGCCCTTTCTCCCTGATCACCTACGAAGACGTTGCCAAACGGGCTGAATTCATCAAAAAGGTTACTCAAAGCCGTTACATGCCCCCTTGGCACGCTGATCCTGAATTTAGCCACTTCCTGAACGAAAGACGCCTTACCCAACAAGAGATTAATCTTATTACCCTGTGGGTTAACCAAGGTGCCCCAGAAGGTAAAAAAAAGCACCGTCCCCAACTTCCCAATTACGATGCTGGAAGCCACTTAAGAGCAAAGCCCGATTTAGTCCTGACTATGGATACTCCTTTTCAAATTCCAGATACGGGTACGGAAGAATTCCGATTTTTCAACCTACCTACCAAACTTCCTGAAGATAAATGGATCAAAGCCATTGAGTTTCGCCCGGGGAATCGCCGCTACGTACACCACAGCCGAATTATGGTAGATACGACCAATGCCATCCGGGGGATTGATGGTTTGTCGGAAACCGATCCTCGTGTGTACGAATTTCAGGAAACACCACTTGTTGATGAATTTATGTACGGTTGGGTGCCGGGTAATTTTCCCGTTTATTATCCAAAAGGAACCGCCCGCAAATTATTCAAGAACAGTGATTTAATCGTAAATATTCATTATGCTCCTTCTTCGGTTAAGGCGGAAGATCAATCTAGTGTTCTCTTTTACTTCACCGATGAACCGATTGAGCGAGAAGTAAAAACGCTGGGATTAGTAGAACGGAATATTAGTAATTTACCTTTTTTGATTCCGGCCAATGGGAAGAAAACTTTTTATTTGCGATCTAAGGTACTCGAAGCACCAATAGACATCATTTCGGTACTGCCCCATATGCACTTTTTGGGCAAGAACTTCCGTTCGTTTGCTATCACTCCTAGCGGTGAAATAATTCCTTTAGTGAAGATCAACGACTGGGATTTTAACTGGCAGACCACTTATCTGTACGAAGAACTACTTCGCATCCCAAAAGGATCGGTCATATACGCCGAAGCCACTTACGACAATACCGAAGAGAACCCGGCCAATCCGAATTATCCACCCCAAGATGTAACCTACGGTTGGAATACTACCGATGAAATGTGCAATTTAATCATCTACTACGTAGATGCCAGCAATGAAGAGCAAGCGGCCACGAAGGACGTCTGGGATTAGGATTTCAAAATTCGCTACTAGTTATAGAATGATTTTCCAGAGAATATCCATTAACGAACCTTCGCAATTGGGTTAACAAGCTAGAAGATTGCTCATTTTCTAGAGCATTTAAAAAAACAAACCCCACACCTTGCGGCGTGGGGTTCATCATTTAGGAGTGTTGTGGTAGAACCTTAGATTTTAGTAGGAATAAAGAGTTCACAGAATTCTCCTTCAAAGCTAAACCCACCACAGTAGTCGTTACCGGGTAGTCCAATTTCCCGAACAGTACCGGAGTTGTTGGCATCAATGGTATACTCATAGCGAATGCGGAAAACACCAATAGAGTCTGTATCCAAAGCACTATCAGTATTCACATTCAAAGATGCTGGATCAGTAATACCAAACAGGCCAAATAATTGATCCTGTGATACATTCAGGGTGACCGGACTATCATTTAGTTCTGGACCAAAAGAAAGCAACGTTTGACGTTCACCGTAATCTCCAAGTGGTGGCTTGAACTCGGCGTACAATTCACCACCAATGAGTGTAGAAGTTACTCCCTCACGACCAGTAAAGTAAGCATGTCCGTTAGAATCCCCATCAAAATCCTCCGCTTCTAGAATAAAATCGTAAGTATCGCTGGTGTTCAAAGTCAAAGTATCGGCTTCTAGCGTTTTGGCATCACTACCATCTGCTGTTTTAGCCAATAACATTACAGGTACAATAAAATCAGGTGTTCTGATCACGTCTTCGTTTTCACACCCGAAAAAGCCAGTAGCCAGAAAGGCTAGCAAGCTGGTAAATACAATATATTTCTTAGTCATGATTTATCACAGTTTAGTTATTGCCATCAAAGCGTCGTGGATAAGCCTTGGTATCCCAAAATACTGGGGAAGTTTGCCAAGGAACATCCGACTGCCGGAAGGCATTAGGGTTAGTATTTATTTCATCCTGCGGGAAAGGCAACCGCTTAGGATAAGGATTAGTAGGAATAATTGACATAGAAGCGTTAGCATTATCGGCAGTTAATGCCAACGGAAGCTTAGTTCTACGCATCAGGTTGTAAGCTTCTACCGGGTTTCCGAATAAAGAAATCTGGAACTGGGCTGCCCAAACATCCTGCTTACTACCTAATAGTGTAGTAGGCTCAGTATTGTCGGGGGCTGCATCATAAATGGCCAAAGTATTGTTAACATAGGCGGCTACATCGTCGGCACTTGGCACGAAAGCAGCGTCGGCGCTAACCCCCGCTCTCCCAGGAAAAGCTTGCACTTCAGCAATGTGCGCTTCCATGGCCTGTTGCAGCAGGTCACGAGGATCACCTGAGTTTGCCCCGTAGAACAAAGCAGCTTCCGCTAACCAGAACTTCACCATAGAGTTGGTAATCATAGGCACAATACCTGCACCCGTACCATCGCTTTGCCCTACGGATAATCCTGAATCGTTGTCAAATAACCCGCCAGCAGGATAGACTCCAAAAGTGGTTCTTGCCCCATCGTCGTTAGGAATACCAGTTCCGTCTCCGTGATCACGACCAACGTAACCATTCCCCTGGTAGCCGTAAGCACAGGTAGATTGCCAGGTAGTTTCATCATTAAAACGGGCTCCATAACCAAAGCAAGGAAAATCATCCCGAACCACTTTAGCTCCATCGGCGGTAGGATCAAAGTCTAAAATCTGACGGTAGAAATAGTAGCGGGTTCGCGGGTCTACTGAACCGAAGCCACCGGTATTGTTTAACATGCGAGCCATCAGGCTATTACTCATGTAGTACGTTTTAGTAGCAAAGTAATGATTTTGATGCCAACGATGACGATTCTCAGGCGCAAGTGTGCTTCCGTATTGAAATTCAAAATTATCACTATTGCTATCAATCAGATTCCCGTTACTCGCTAGCGATTCTATTTGCCCTACAGCACTGGCGTCTCCTCCATTGGCTAAGTTAATGAGCATTCTTAGCTTCAAGCTATTGCCCATTTTTATCCACTTATCTACGTCACCGTCATAAATCAGGTCGGAACTCGGGGTGGGGACATCTTCAGGAAGGACACTCAGTTCACCCAGTGCTTCATCAATCAGACTGATTACCTTAGGATAAACTACCGCGCCTTCTTCCCACGTAGGTTCATTGAACTCAGTGTTAACCGCTTCATCAAAAGGAGCAGCTCCCCACATATCTATAAGAATGGAGTAGATGTAAGCCTTCTGTAATTTAGCAATGGCTGCATGAGCCGGTAAGTCAGCTTCTGGTGCTGAAGTAATCACCTGATCTAAGTTTACCAAGCCTAAGGTAAATAAGTTATCCCAGGCATTATTAAACAAAGCTCCACCAAGTTCATATTGGCTATCGGTAGATTCGTAGATCTGAGCAATAGGTCCAACTTCTCCCAAACGGGTAGTATGGACGATAACAGTTGAATAGGCAACCTGAGCCGAAGGGAAAAGCAAATCTATACTTGGGTTTACCGGTTCGTTGGGATTATCATTAATGTCCAGAAAATCCTCACCACAAGAGGTAGTTAACAGCAGAGCCATACTCATGGTACTTACTGTAAATAATTTATATAATAATTTCATTAGATTTCAGATTTAAAACGTCAGTGAAATATTCACACCATATCTTCTAGTAGTGGGTATACCCATTAGTTCCAGACCTTGAGTAGGCCCGTTCTGTACACCAAGTCCACTCACTTCAGGATCCATGTTCAGGGCATCCGGGAAATTAGGCGCGTTGAACCATAGGTTTCGACCTGAGAGCCTAATACTAGCCGAACCAAAAGGGAGATTTTCTAACAAACCAGCAGGCAAGGTGTAACCTAATGTTACTTCACGCAGACGAATGGTAGTTCTATCGTACACAGAGGCCCAGTCGGCTCCACCAGCAGCCCATCCATTAAAGAAAACGAAGTCATTACGAGGTAATATTACGTTGGTAGGCTGAATGTTTCCACCATCATCCAAGATAGGACCACTCACGTTACCTAAAATACCAGGGTCAGGTAAAATTGGGGTTCTATCGGTCAGGAACGGTTCATTCAGTACCCCTCGGCTACGCATTTGGTCGGCAGCAAGTGAATACATATCGCCACCGGCATGGTAGTCAACCAGCACGCTCATGGTGATGCCCTTGAAACTCAGCGTATTGGTTACCCCCAGTATATAATCAGGGTTCGGATCACCAATAACCTGTACATCTGGATTAATTACCGGCTTACCGCTTAACGGGTTTACTAAAGGTACCCCTTCGTTACCTACTTCTCCGGTAGCCTCATTGTAGCGCAGCCAGTCTTCACCAATAATTACACCAGCAGGAAGGCCAGGACGGTGGGCAATAGCCAGGGTAGTTGTTCCGTCAACAACTACTTGCTCTAAATCACCCAAATCCAAAATTTCGTTACGGTTACGAGTATAAGCAGCAAAGATGTTCCAAGTAAAGCCATTTGGCAGAGCCACCGGAGTTACATCTAAACCAATTTCAATACCTCTATTCTGAACTTCACCTAAGTTAGTTACCCGAGTTCCAAAACCAGTTGAGGCAGGTACATTAATCGTTACAATCTGATCGGTAGAGCGCCGGTCGTAGTAAGTAAAATCAAGTCCGATCCGATTTGAAAAGAACCTCATTTCCGTACCAACTTCGTACTCAGTAGTAAATTCAGGACTTAGCTCAGGCTCTGCTTTTCTTCGGTTAGCATTAACACTATTGGTATTCAGGAAAGGGAACTGCGCATTTAGACCGGTAAAACCGATGTTATCATTAATGCGGAAAGTGTTTTGCGTTAAATACGGGTTAGCCTCGTTACCCACCCGGGAAATACCACCTCGTAATTTAAAGTAGTCCCAGAAACTAGGCATATTGAGCACTTCACTAACTACAAAGGAGGCACTGGTTCCAGGGTAGAAATAACTTCTTTCTTCAACCGGTAGGGTAGATGACCAGTCGTTACGAGCCACTATGTTTAAAAAGGCAAAGTCTCGATAAGAAAAGGACAAATCTCCAAACACTGCCTGGAAACGCTGCCGTTCAAAAATATCACGACGAATAACCTGAGCACTAGTGTTCTGGATATTAGAGATAGTTCGGTCAATAATTCCCAACCCTTCAATAGTTTGCTGTTCAAAGGTACGCTGGTTTACGTTGTGTCCTAAGATAGCACGGATGTTAAAATCGGTGGTAACTTGCTTGTCTAAAGTAATCAACAGTGTACCATCCAATTCCCCACGGAAAATATCATCAACGTTATACGCTCCTGCAGGAATATTCTCTCCCCTGGCAGGAACCAAGGAGGAACGGCGATCAGTGTAGGTATTGAAACCAGCTTGGTAAGAAACGGTTAACCAATCAGTAATATCGTATCCAAACTGCGCCTTACCAAATGCCCGGCTAACTTCGCTGTTAATAGGGGCAAATTCAGCTACCCAGTAAGGGTTATCAAAACCATTACGGTAGTAAATGCTACCACCAGTACGAGGATTTACATAAGGATTATTAGTTAAGTCGTAGGTAGGACTCATTAAGTACAGCATACTAATCAGTGACGATCCTGGATCACCGGCACCAAGTATTTCAGCCCCTTGCTGAGCGGTACGCTGATTGGTTTCAACGTAGGTTACACTACCGTTAATGAAAATACCATTGTCGAGTTGGGCACGACCACCAAAGCTAACACTGGTACGATCCAATTCAGAAAATGGAATGATACCCTCGTTATCAGTTCGGGAAATACCCGCAGTAAGTGACGTTTTTTCCCCCCCCGCATTAACCGTTACCGAATTCTCGAAAAGAATGCCATCTCGCCAAAAATTTTCCCAGTTATCCGTATTAGGAAGAACCTGATTAGGAACCTCCCCAATCTCTGGATAAATATCTGCTGCAAATAAGTCATTATTTGCGTTATTATACTTGCGCAGCGGCGGTAGTACCGAAAAAGGATCACCATTATCGCCTACACCAGCGTCTAGCCACCGATTAACATCCTCGTAGCGAGGTCCCCAGGTACCGAAGAAACCATTATTGAATACAAAGTTATTAGAACCAAAAGTTGCCCCCTGCGTGTATACATCTTGATATTCAGGATTCATAGCTACTTGCTCAACTGAGAAACCACTGTTAAGGGTAACTTCAAAGCCTTTTTTGCTTCCTGCCTTCCCGGCTTTGGTAGTAATCACAATAACGCCATTTGCAGCGCGAGAACCGTATAAAGCCGCAGCAGATGCTCCTTTCAGTACTGTAATGCTTTCAATTAGATTAGGATCTAGGTCTAATGCCCGATTTGATTGAGGATTACCCTGCGTGAAACCATCGTTTGAAGCCGTAGTTGAGTTATCAAAAGGAATGCCATCTACTACAAAAAGTGGCTGGTTGTTCCCTAACAATGAAGAGTTACCTCGGATAGTGATGTTAGTAGCTGAACCAACACCCCCTCCCGAGCCTTGAATATTTACTCCGGGAATTTTACCAGTCAGGCCACGAACTGCATCGGGCTCAGAAATTTGCTGAACGGCCTCACCCTGTACTTCCGAAACGGCGTAGCCTAGGGCTTTCTTCTCGCGCTCGATACCGATAGCGGTTACCACTACTTCGGATAGTTGGCGGGTGTCGGACGCCATCTGCACATTAACGGTTGATCGACCGTTAATGTCCACATCTTTGGCTTCCAGACCAATAAAGCTGAACGAAAGGGTTTCGGCATTTTCCGGAACGCTGATTCGGTAGTTACCATCAATATCGGTAACCGTTCCTTGCGTAGTTCCTTTTACAATGACGTTTACTCCGGGCAACGTGCTACCATCTTCTTCTGATGTTATTTGCCCGGAAATTGAACGGTCTTGCGCCCATACTTGGGCTGATAATAAGAGTGTCAGGACAAAAATTCCTATTCCCTTCACGAGGGAAAATGGCTGGCCTGACGAGGTGAGTTGTGTAGAATTGTACCTCATAGTTTCACATTTTAGTTTAATTTAACGTATTACACTTATGTATTTTCATATAGTTTCTTATGTCAAAACGGCTATTGCCCTTCTGGCAATAGTGTATATTTATGGACTTAGTATTGTTTGAGGCTATATTGCGACCCTTCGATTTCTTAACAGAATAGCAAAAATATACCTTTGATTTTAAAAAAGAACCTAAAATCTTAAAAATTTGAAAAAAAGAATTTTAATGAATAACAAAATAAAGTTAGGGGTGGCAAGCCTAAAGCCTATTTTTAGAATGGATATATGTGTTTTATCAGTTTATTTTACCACTATAAAGGCAGAAATATACTAATGAAACCTTTCATTAATAATTCCAATTTATAGCTAAAGCAAAAAGCACCTACCAAATTGGCAGGTGCTTTGTACAACTTCTAAAGTAGCTAGAACTACCTCAGTATTTCTAGCACTGGATTATTCGGATCAGCGGTAGCTACGTTGGATGCCAGGTCACTAGCAGTAACAGCTATCACCAATGGCCCTTCGGTTACTTCGCCTTCCCCCCGGGGTTCAAACAAGTAAGTAGCTGTCATTCCTTCGGTACCTAATGCCATGACTGCATTTACCACAGGAACAACACCTTGTCCGCTAATACTAATTGTTGGATCGTCTTGCACCGGTTCAGTGAACATCGCTGTTACAGTAATGGCTAAAGCAGTATCAGTCGCTGGAGCTGAATAGCTTAATGTATAAGTAGGTGCAGTGTTATCTACTGTAATATCAAAACTACCATCGCCCATTGTCTCTGCGCCGTCTTCCGCCGTCTCTACTGCTCCGGTCACCATTATTCCTACATTTGTACTAGCCAAATTGCCAGCAGTAAACGTTGATCGGTATACTGTACTTTCGCTACCATCATCAGTAATAGTTACTACTTCTACCGCGCTTAGCGTTCCTCCATTAACCGTATCTATACTGAGAGTAGGAGCAGTTTGTATTTCACTATCAAACTCTATGTAGACCATCCGGGTTTCTCCTTCTCTTAACGGGGTAGCGTTGACCCCTGCTCGCGAGAAAGAGCTTCCACCTAGTGCTACATCACCGTCTTCGTCAGGTACGAGCGAGAAGTAAGTAGGCATTGGACGAGAATCAGTAAGCTCTATGTCCCAGGACATGGCTGACCGTTGGCCGGCGCTAAAGATATTATTCGTCAGATTGCTAAAGCCAAATGTAGCTCCGTCACCTGCTCGCGTAGTTACTGCTTGGAAGCTGATATCGTCACCTCTTGACATATCGGCTACCTGAATACTTAATGCACTAGCAATTTGGGTACTGGTGATTGATAACGGAACCGGGACATCTTCGGTAAATGAATCTACTATTAAAAGAGATGAGTAATTATCTACATCGCTAGATGCAGGATTTAGTGCAACTAGTAGCTCATACTGCTGTACGTTACCCGCTGGGTCTACTATTTCGCCAGTAAGCGTAAAATTACCAAACTGATCAAAAGGTAGATCGCCATCGGCAACTACTTCTGGTGTTTCCTCAAACCGGACAAACGCCCCAATGGAGGCAATACCTTCTTCGTCGGTAAAAGGATTAATAAATTCGTCTTCGCTGTTGCATCCAACAAGGGGCAACAGTACGATTAGACTTCTTACTATATATTTAGTCATTTTTATACAAATTTAATCGTGAGTAATTACCGAAGCTCCGCTGATCCGTCATCCCAGAACACTCTAGTATCTAGAACATTTCCTTCACCTTTCTGAGTGATGTTCTGATTCTGGTTCGCTGCTTTAGCTGGATAGAAGAACGAGCGAATAAATGGACCCGGAGTAGGTTCCAAGGCTAGTTGAATGTTCTCTGGCTTTCCAGTTCGGCGGTACAAGTTATAAGACTCAATACCATTGCCAAATAGTGCTAGGTAATACTCAGTCATAACTACCCCTAGCTTATCATCACTAGTATCGTAGCGATCCATAACAATTGAGACGTATTCCTCGATGGCACCCGGAGTAGGTACGAAAGCAGGATTAGTCACTGCGGCTTCACCAAAGTTGATCACTGTTCGAATTGAGCTACGCACTCCTTGCTCTAATAATGCCCGTGCATCACCGGTAGTCCCTAGAACCAACGCTGATTCAGCTAGCATAAAGTCTACAAACGGGGTCATCATAAAAGGATGAATACCTGCTCCGGCCAATCCGTCGTTAGCGGTTACGTTCACACCTTGGTTAGCATCAAACTTACCGCCTGCTGGGTACGCTCCAAAAACTGTACGTAACAAGTTATCCGGAGGAATACCATCGGTATCTAGGTGATCACGTCCCCAGTACCCACGTCCGAGGAAGTCATTGCAAAATGGCATACCTTCTGGATAGTGAGCTGGCCGAGGTTGCGAAATACACTCCTGTTCGTTGTCATCTGTCGTGTTTCGGAGCGTTTGTCGATAAAAGTAGTACCGGGTACGCGGGTCCACTATTCCCTTTTCAGAAGCTAATAACCACATATAATAGTTAGACTGATAATCAGTTGCCCCGACAATGTAGTTGTCGATAAAGTACTCATGACGGCTATCCGGTGCAGCGGCTTGAGTTCCGTGAGGAAAAGCCCAATGATCGCTTCCCGTAATAAAGTTATTTTCCGCGATTAACGCATTAATTTTAGCAGCTGCTTCACCATCCACCAAGCGAGTGGTAAGATACATTCGTAATTTAAGCGTATTAGCTAAAGCTATCCATTGATCAGTATCCCCATTATAGAAGAGATCCAACGCTGGTCCCCGAGCAGCATCCTGACCGAAGTGGGCAATTGCTTGATCCAAAAGATCTTCAGCTTGGGCGTATACTTCGCTTCCTGGGTCAGGTGTTGGCTGAAGGATTTGAGCATCTAGTGCCTCGCTAAAAGGAATATCTCCGAAGAAATCTACTGCCACCATGAGGGTGTAGGCCTGGATGACCTTAGCAATTCCCATATGGGTAAATAGTTGTTCCTCTTCGCTAATACTAATCAGTTGATTAGCATCGGTCAGAATATTGGTATAGAGCAGTTCCCACTGATCATCATGGCTAGTAGGTTGAACGTAGGAAAAGTACAAATTACCAGCAGGTTCCGCTGCAATCATGCGGGTAACTTCCATCGTTTGGTCAGTTACTTCCCAGAACCAATCCTTCATACCAAATTCTACTGAATTTAGTAAGAAATCAGCACTAGCCGCTTCTGGTGCTAATAGGTTAGGATCTTGCTGGAGATCATCCAGTTCACACGCTGACCCTACTATAAATAGTAGAATGAACGATAAAATTATATTCTTATTCATAATTAATGTCTTAATATTTATTAGAACGTAAGCTTTATAGCAGCACCATATCGGCGGGCGGTAGGTCCGGTTAGGAAATCAAATCCTAGCCCGTTTCCTCCAGCATTCAAGCTGGTTACGTCGGTGTCAAAATTGATGTGCTCAGGAAAGTTAAGCGCTCGGAACCATAGGTTGTTACCAATCAAGTTAAATGATACTGACCCAAAAGGAGTATTTTCTAGAACAGAAGCTGGTAAGCTGTACCCCAGTGAAATTTCACGCAGTCGTACGGTAGTTCCGTCGTAGATAAATACTTCGTCAGGTCCGCCCACGAAGGTACTAAACCCTAGGTTCGTAGCGGTAATCATCTGTCGGTTAGGATTTCCTTCCCCGTCCACACCGTCAAGCACATAAGTTTGGGTACGATCAAAGTCAGTATCCTCAGTAATTCCCCGACCAATTAGTGTATTAGCAGTAATTGAGTAGATATCACCACCCTTGCGGTAGTCCCACTGCATGTTTAGGCTAAACCCTTTCCAACTTACCGTATTAAATATAGAAGTAATAAAATCCGGGTTAGGGTCACCAATTACATCGGGGTTAGGGTCTTGCTGATAAAGTCCATCGCTACCAATAATAGGGATACCGGCTTCGTTACGAAGAATTGTAGAACCCACGATAGCATTAAATGGCTCTCCCGGGCGAGCAAAGTTTCCTAAATTAGAGAATCCTGCTACAACTACTTCTTCTAATCCTGACCCTAATTCTTCTACAGTAGTTTCATACGCAAAGAAGTTAGCACTGATATCCCACGTAAAGTTAGCGGTGGATACTGGCTGGGCGTTTAGTTCTAGCTCTATTCCCCGATTCTCTATCTCTCCTAAGTTTAGGAAAGTAAAGGAATACCCAGTGGAAGGATCAATAGGTGCTTGCGTAATTAGGTCTTTAGTGATTTTTCGATAAACCGTAGCACTAAATCCTAAACGGTTATTAAACCACTCAGTTTCTACTCCTGCCTCCCACTCTTGATGCCTTTCAGGTTTAAGGTCAAAATTGCCCAAGGTAGCCGTAGCTCCGTTATCACTGTTTCCTAAGTTCACCGCATTACTGTTAGTAATTACGTTCGTACCATCAGCGGCTACAAACGCTAAGCCTGATCTAAGCACGTTACGCGTTTGGTACGGATCAGGAAAACCAGCTGATTGACCAAAGCCTACGCGGATCTTCATATAATTTAGGGCGTTACCCTGGATATCAAAGGCTGAAGTAGGGATAAATGAAGCACTAAGGCTAGGGTAGAGTATTGAACGATTTTCTTGCTCTAACATAGAGGCCCAGTCGCTACGAATAGCCCCTCTTAGAAATATAAAGTCGCGGTAGTCAAAAGTAGCTTCTCCATAAGCTGCTAAAATACGCTCTTCAGTACGACGCTGTGTATTTAACCCTGAAAAACTGTTAAAGGGCGAGTAGCTCGTAAAGTTCGAGTGGTTGATAAAATCAAATACAATCTGATTTTGGCTCTCAATACCTCGACGCTCAAATATGTCTTGTCGGTAGTTTCCTCCTACAATTAAGCTTACATTAATATCGTCGTTAATCTGACGACTGGCGGTAAGCACAAGGTCTTGATTCCAGATAGTATTAACAATATCGTTGGTACGTAGTATTCCAGGCGTCACGGTAGGCTGAGTGTTACTACCTTTGTTGATATACCACTCTTGGCGCTCACCGTAAGTATCTAGTCCCATTCGGTATTGTATGTTGATTCCTTCAGCTATATCGTACAGTAGCCCAATTTTTCCGAAAAAGCGATTCACATCACTTAGCGTACGAGAGTACCGGGCTGTCCAGTTAGGATTAGTAATATCGTTACCACTACGGTAGTAGACCGGACGTCCATCTACCGGGGCAATAAATGGTAAGTTAGCTAAATCCACATTACGGGGAGTGTAGAACACATCACCAAAAATAGATTCGCCCTGCCCTGTAGCACTACTACCCAAACTAGCACTAATTGGCGGAGTTTGCATATCAGTGATTGCTACGTTAAACGAGCTATTCAGTGATAACTTGTTTGATAAGAATGCATTACCGCCTACTCCGAAGTTAAACTTCTCTAATGAATTATTGGGGGTAAACCCTTCGTCGCGGGTATAAGAAAATGTAGTGCTGTAATTTACGTTCTCTCCCGTTCCTCTAATGTTTAAAGATGTATTTATAACGCTACCTCTACGGAAAAACGCACTGGGATCTTCGTATGCTCGGTATGCGTAGGGTTGATCTTGGAACTCCGGAAACTGATCGCGCAAAGTAGGATCAGACAAACGACTTAATGGGTGTACAGTATTTCCTTCCGCATCAATGCCTCGTTGTCCACGAGTGTTGAAGTTAGGGCCCCAGTTACTAAAGAAAAACCCAAAGTTTTGGTGAAACCCACCTCCGTAGTTGTTCTGGTAGTCCGGCAGCGAAGCAATTTCGTTAATGAAGTATGACTGGTTAAGTGTTACCGCCATTTTTTCATTTACGGCTCCGCCCTGTCCGTTCTTAGTCGTAATTAGAATTACACCGTTTCTTCCTTGCTCGCCGTATAGTGTAGCAGCACTAAGTCCTTTTAGTACATTGACATCAGCAATATTATTGGGGTCTAAGTCGAGAAACCGACTAGACGTACCCAGTGCTCCTTGTTGGAAGTCGTTAGTACTATTATCTGAGTTAGTAGCCGAGTTGAACGGTACACCGTCTACTACAAATAGAGGTTGGTTAGAACCACTGATGGACGAGTAGCCTCGAATAACAATATTGGTTCCACTACCAC
>NZ_JBARYM010000418.1:0-2476 GCF_049647865.1 Tunicatimonas sp.
TCTTAACCCAGAAGCACTTCACCTGTGAAGAGCATCGTCGCTATGAATTGCGTTTGTGGGAGATGCATTATAATCGGGAAAGGCCTCATCAAGGATTAGGTATGCAATTCCCAGAAGCTAAGGCGCGAACACAGCATTTTTACCGAACCTCTAATATAACCCTAAGTTGATGGGTCATTACACGTAGCTTCAAGAAATTGATTGCCTCCACGCTAGCTAAAAAATTTTCTTCGGACAGTACCCACCCCATACCAGCCGATGGAAATAAACCAAATTTATTATTTTCTGAGAAACCACTGAACCTATCGCGGCGCAATGTAGCAGTGACTAAATATTTGTTGCGAAAGCCATAGTTGACGCGGGCCATCTAATACAAGTATTGTTCTTCCCAAGCTTGGGAAGAGATAAATTGGTTAAGCGCTTGCTCGGTACTATTGTAGGATAAAGCGAGATTAGCTATGCTGGTCCCTTCAGCTCGGTTCTCATCAAAGCTAATGCGGTTGAAGCCGTAGAGTAGGGTAACATCTAGTTGGTGGTTGCTCCCCAGCTCCCGACTGGTGATTGCGTAGTGTAGGAACCGGAGTAGCTAATGACCGGTTTTTGAGCAGACTTTCCGCTTTTAGTGGTAATGATAATCACCCCATTGGCCGCCTGGGTTCCGTAGACCGCCTTACTACTGGCATCTTTAAATATGTCTCTTTCCCAACACTTTTAAAATTGTTGGAATGATTGTGCAATAAATAAGAGATTTGACTTATTTAGAGTTAACAACTAAGCGGAAGGAGAACAATAGGTACTTAATTAAATATTTATCTAAGATAGGCAGTTACTTCGCTGACCGTTTGTTTAGCACTACGCCCCACCCCGATGAGGGTAGCTGAGGCAAAGCCCGTCCAGTTCCCGTAGCCTACCAGCCACAGACCATCTTTCTTGGCAGCCTTCGTCCCATGAGTAGTTACTTTCCCGTCTGTTTCTACCACACCCAATGGCTGCAAATGATCCAATGCCGGGCGAAATCCGGTACTGAAAATTACTGTATCTACGGCTTCTTCCTTTCCGTCTGGCCAGCGAACGCCCACCGTAGTGAATTCGCTAAAAGGACGCACCGATCGGTACACGCCCCGTTGCCGGGCTTGCTGTACCGAAGGCACCATCACGATATTACCTAGTGAGGGTGGAGTATAGGATTCACCATCCTTTTTGGCACGGTAAGCCGCACTAGCATAGTCAAACAGGTCACGCCCTGATATATCATCGGGCAAAAACTCAGGTTCCTTTAGCGTTACCCAAGTAGTATTAGCCACCTGACTCACTTCAGCCAAAATTTGCGCCCCGGAATTACCTTCGCCTACCACCAGTACCCGTTGCCCCCGAAAGAGTTTTGCTGTCTGGTACTGAGCCGAATGTAGGATCGTTCCCCGAAATTCGGCTAGACCAGGCATATCCGGTATATAGGGCTTTTGGAAGGAACCCGTAGCACTAATGATCGCTCGGCTACGGTACTCTCCCTGAGACGATGTTACAATGAACTCATTCCCTCGTTGAAGGATTTCCGTTACCATGACCGCACGCACTATAGGTAGCTGATAGCGGACTTCGTAAGCTTCCAGATAGCGAATGGTATCATCGCGGCTGGGATAGTAGTCTGAGCCACCCGGCATCAGCACACCCGGCAGCGAACTCCACTGCGCCGGAGAAAAGAGCCGCAAAGACTCCCAGTAGTGCGGCCAACTGCCCCCCGTTTGGGATGCCTGATCAAGAATAACATAATTCAAGTTTGTTTTACGCAGATAATAGCCAACTGCTAGGGCACTCTGACCTCCGCCAATAACAAGGACATCTTTAGTGGGCTGGTTCATGTTTGGTATACAATTTTCTTTTAAACTAGAAGGCTAGATTCAGAGTAATATTAACACCAGTACCTTTATGAGTAAACCCATTACACTGGCAAAGGCCTGTCCGAAGTTAAAGCCAAATACTTCGATCGCTACGGTAATAGCTATCACAAAGTTATTCCCCGTAGTTGCGAATGATACTGAAGCGATCTCGGTGTAGGGGCTAGTTTGCCGCTAGTATGAGCAATGTGCCTAATAAGTTAGATTGAGCAATATATTAAGAACCAAGTCAAGGAGCCACCCTACGAAGACCGGGAGTCGGTCGCTACAAAATATATGATGGTCAGAGGCTTCAGACAAATTCAAATCTACCAGAGTTCCAGCCTGTATGTAATCTAGTTATTTGCCACGTTGAATGTCGCTACCAGACCGGGGGTTTGCTTATGTTATTCTTTCAAATATCAATATACAGCCATAGTGGGGTTATCCGCACATAAAGAAATGGAATCCTCGGCAATCCAATTAAATTTTTTGCAACAGAACCCTTTTAGTACAGTGTTGCATTTTGAGGAAAAACGTACAGTATTTCCAGTCAGGCAACAATAGATTTATGCTGTGATCAATTGATAATAGAAGGTATA
>NZ_JBARYM010000419.1:0-2222 GCF_049647865.1 Tunicatimonas sp.
TGAACGTTATCAATAGTTATTTCTTCTGAATCGCTTGCTTGGCTTTTATCCCTTTCGTATCTTCATTACTCGTAGATTACGTCAAAGTAACGTTCGTCTTCTTGCTAGCGTTACTTAGTGTACATAATATCTCAATGGATCTTATCATTCATTAAAACTACGACAATGGAACAATCGCATATCACACAGAAACTGACGCTTGCTGAGTATCAACAGTTAGAAGAAGATAACTATCAACGGTATGAATACCATGATGGGGAGGTGTATGCGATGGCCGGTGGTGATCCTGTTCATAATGTGATTGGGGGTAATGTTATTACGGTACTGAACCAGTTGCTTCGCAAAAGAGACTGCACGGTGTTCACCAGTGATCAGAAAGTCTACATTGAATTCATTAACCGATCGCTCTATCCGGATGCGTCGGTCAGCTGTGGTCCAGTGGAACGGTCCGATCAAGATACCAAAGCGATTGTTAATCCTGTCTTACTGGTAGAAGTACTATCCGGAAGCACAGAAGCCTATGACCGTGGCAAAAAATTTGAATACTACAGTAAGCTGAATAGTTTAAAAGAGTACGTACTGCTAAGTCAGCATGAACCGGTGGCTCAGGTTTTTTACCGGGACTCACCCACCAGCATCTGGCAAATGTCGTGGGTAAATGGCAGGCAAGAGATACTTTGTCTACAGTCACTGGAAATAGAGACCACGCTTGAGGAGCTGTATTTAAAGACAGAGAATCTATCTTAAGGGTAAGTTGCTTATGTTATGAATCAGGTTGACAGCAAGTGGCGGGTTTGTTCTACTCCTTATATATAGTATACTGACTAATAGAGGATGATGAATGTCTTCACTAAAACACCCTATTATTTCTGATCTACCATGAATAAGATCAAATTCATTAAAGAAAAGATTCACGAGATCAAACGCCTGAATAGGCATTTATATGATTATCGGTTTCAGCCTGCTCGGAAGTATCTTCCTTTACTAGACGAAGCGGTGGTGCAGTGGTTAAGTCCGGCCGAAATTGATGCGCATGCCGTTGACTATCCAGACTACGCTGAGGTTCTGGTCCCGAATCAACCCGCCTACTACGATGGGGAATGTTACTTTCCACTAAGCGTACTGGATACCTGGATGCAGGAAACGGTTCAGGATTTGAAAAATCTGGATGAACATATTGCCGTTGAAAATGATCCGGGAGTTGAAGAAGCTGTTAAAGAATATATTCAGTACGCCTACGCTAGTCAACTACATCGTTAATGCCCATGAATATACCACTCAAAGAGCCTCGGCAAACTGCCCTGAGTGCCGAAACACTCAGTACCCGGCATCACCCCAAGGTACTGGCTTCTGTGTTATCGCATTTGGCCGTGGGGCAGCCCTGGAAGGAGATTGATCAGGTACAGTCACTGCCCTTAGACGCTATTCTGTATCAACCCTGGGCCCCCAATCGGACGCGCCGGGCGATGGGCTATTTTACGGCGGGTAGTCCGTTTCCCCCGATCAGCGTATTTGCCTACCGCATGCCTCATCCGGTTACCCAATCCCCTTCAGAGGATTTAGCTAAGGACTCACCCTATCGTATCTTCTATGATGTCGGAGACGGCAACCATCGGTGTTCGGCCGCCGAGCGGTGTGGTGAAACGCATATACAAGCCGAGGTAAGCGGGGTAGTCACCATTGACCCATTCGAGTTTATGTTGTCTGACCAGAAGCTATGGCTTCAAGAAGGGCGATTCATGCGATTAATTACCGAACCGACTGCCTTATCAATGGAATATTTGCGGTTATGGGTCCCCGAGCACCAATAAAATGTTTTACTCCTTATATATTGAAACTACCTCATCTGAACTATGATGACTGTTTACCACCTACAATACGATCTTTATCGGCAAGGTGTATTGCTGTCGGGACTTGATCTAGAACCAGAGCACTACACACCGGTAGCCCTGGTTCTGACGAATCATATTGGCACGGCCTATGGACTCACCCAACATCCCGAGCCACGAGGCTCATGGCCGGACTATCCGGAAGTCTCACCCTTACTTACGCAACCCATCCGCTCGAGCATGGTGGGGGATTTGCTGCTCAACGAAGTCAATGAATTGTATATCGTGCTAGGAACAGGCTATAAGCGGGTACGGTGGGGCAATCAGGGCATCATTCCTTACCTAGACGCGCACGATGAGCTGTCGGATAATTTCTTGTACAAGGATTTGGAC
>NZ_JBARYM010000420.1:0-3943 GCF_049647865.1 Tunicatimonas sp.
TAGAATTTATTAAGAAGGACCTGCCCGAAGATATTGAAGTAGGTATTGGCTTCGATAAAACCGAATACATCCGCGAATCGGTGGCGGAAGTACAGCAGACCATTATCGTAGCCTTTACGTTGGTAGCCTTGAGTATCTTTCTCTTCCTGCGCGACTGGCGTACGACCATTATTCCGGTTATCACCATCCCGATTGCCCTAATTGGTACGTTCTTTCTGATGTACGTGCTGGGTTTTTCCATTAATGTGCTCACCATGCTCGGCATTGTGCTAGCCATTGGCTTAGTAGTAGATGATACCATTGTGGTGCTGGAAAATATTTACGCCAAAATTGAAAAAGGCACTCCCCCCGTTGAAGCTAGTTTGGAGGGAGCTAAGGAGATATTTTTTGCGGTAATCTCTACCACCGTAGCTCTGGCTGCAGTGTTCTTACCAGTCATATTTTTGCAGGGACTTACCGGACGACTGTTCCGTGAATTTGGGTTAGTGATTGCCTCAGCCGTAGTTATTTCATCATTTGTCGCCCTGTCACTGGCCCCGATGCTATGTTCTCGCATTCTGAAGCGGCGGAAGCAGCAAACCTGGTTGTATCGTAAAACCGAACCATTTTTTGAGTGGATGAACCGAGGGTACAACCGCTCGTTAGCGAGCTTTATGCAGTACCGCTGGCTGGCCTTCGTGGTAATTGCTGCTTCGGCGGGATTGATCTATCTGTTTTTAAATACGCTTCAGCAGGAATTGGCTCCGCTGGAAGACCGGGGGCAATTGCGAATGTTGGCCTCGGGGCCGGAAGGGGCCACCTTCGATTACATGGATAATTACGTAGATCAGTTGGTAGAAGTAGTACAAGAGAACGTACCCGAGAGCGATGCGATTATCACCGTAACCTCACCCGGATTTAGTTCTACCTCTTCGGTCAATTCAGCCTTTATGCGCCTTACCCTGACTGATGCTTCGGAGCGGAAGCGTAGTCAGCAAGAAATCGTGAATGCGCTTGCTCCTAAAGTGCAGGCACTCACCAAAGCCCGGGCGTATATTGCTCAGGAACCGACCATCAATAACGAGCGACAAGGATTACCGGTAGAATTTGTGATTCAGGCCTCCAATTTAGCCAAGCTGGAAGAAGTTTTGCCTAAGTTTATGGACTTAGCGGATCAGAATCCGGCTTTCGCTTTCGTTGACCTGAATCTAAAATTCAATAAACCAGAAATATCTATCGAAATTGACCGGGAAAAGGCCCGTAATCTGGGTGTTTCGGTACGCGACATTGCCGAAACTTTGCAATTGGGATTGAGTGGCTCTCGCTTCGGCTACTTTATTATGGATGGCAAGCAGTACCAGATCATCGGGCAGGTGAAGCGCGACGATCGAGATGATCCGTTGGATTTGCGCTCGCTATACGTGAAGAATGTCGATGGCCAACTGATCCAACTTGATAATCTGGTGTACCTGAATGAAGAAAGTACTCCGCCCCAGTTGTTCCGCTTCAATCGCTACAGTTCGGCCACGGTATCGGCCGCCCTGGCTCCCGGTTACACGCTGGGTAATGGTATTGATGCTATGGAACAAATTGCTCAAGAAACCTTAGATGGTTCGTTTGCCACCGATCTGGACGGACAGTCAGCCGAATTCCGGGAAAGCTCAAACAGCCTACTGTTTGCCTTACTGTTTGCAATTATTCTGATCTACTTAGTGCTATCCGCCCAGTTTGAGAGTTTCCGCGACCCGTTTACCATTATGTTTACCGTACCGCTGGCGTTGGCCGGAGCACTACTGGCTATCTGGTACTTTAATGAAACGCTTAATATCTTTAGCCAGATTGGAATTATCATGCTGATTGGGTTAGTGACAAAAAATGGTATTTTGATTGTAGAATTTGCCAACCAGCGCAAAGCCCAGGGGAAAAGTATTCAGGAAGCAATTGTAGAAGCGGCCGAATCCCGGTTCCGCCCCATTCTGATGACTAGCTTATCTACCGTACTGGGTATCTTACCGATTGCCCTGGCACTGGGAGCCGGTTCCGAGAGTCGGGTCTCCATGGGGATTGCCGTGATTGGCGGACTAATTTTCTCAACCATTCTTACGCTTTACGTAATCCCTGCCGTATACACTTATATTTCTAGCGGCAAAGAACGGCGTATGGCCCGAACGTGATCGCGATTTATTCTAGCAAAATGACACAACTTAATCTTTTAAACGATCAAGGAGCAGAAATCCCCCTAGCCCGTTCCACGGCGGCTTCCTTTTTTAAAGGTGGTAAGGGGGATTTAAAGAAGTCTAACTTAACATCCCCAAGTCTCATTGTATTTACCATACTCCTACTTCTTATTTTCAGGCTAACAAATGTTCAGGCCCAAGAAAACCTCCTCACCTTAGAAGAAGCCATTCGCACTGGATTGGAAAATAATTTTTCGGTGAAGATTGCTAATAACGATCAAGATATTGCTGCCAACAATTTCTCTCGAGGTAATGCCGGAATGCTACCGAATTTGGATTTGCTAGCGGCTCGTGATTTCGGAATTCAAAACTCAGAATCAGACTTCTTCAATGGCAATGAGCAAAATATAAGTGGCGGTCGATCTAACTCTATCAACGCATCAGCTGTAGTTAGTTGGACAATCTTCAATGGAACCCGAATGTTTGTTACTTACGATAGGTTGAACGAAATTCAGCAGGCTAGTAATTTAGATGCTCAGGCTACTGTAGAAAACTTAGTAGCAGATATTGCCTCGGCGTACTACACGGTCATTTTAGAGCAAGAGTTACTCACGGTTATCCAAAGTGCATTAGAACTTTCGGACATTCGTAAGCAACTAGCCAAAACGCAGTACGAAGTAGGCCGTACATCCAAATTGGAATACTTAGCTGCCCAAGCCGATTACAATGCTGATACCTCGTCTTTAATTAGTCAGCGCCAGCAGATGTACAACGCTAGAGTGGATTTAAATACCCTATTGGCTCGCTCACCGGACACCGAGTTCTCGGTACCTGACCAAATTGATGCTAACCTAGAGCTTCGTTTAATTGGACTGAAGGAAACTATGCTTAGTGCCAATCCTCAATTACTTCGAGCTCGGCAAGAAGAGAATATTGCTTATCTAACTACCCGAGAACTGAAAGCCGACCGCTTACCCATAATTGATATAACGGGTAGATACGATCACGTAACCCAAGAATCCGAAGCAGGCTTTCTGCTATACGGTCAGTCTAATAATTTCGCCTACGGAGTCACTGCTCGCTGGAATCTATTTAATGGTTTCAACAGGAACCGGGTTATCCAAAATGCCCAGATTGCGATGGAAACCCAGCAGTACGCTACCCAAGATTTACGGCTGCAATTGGAAGCTGGGCTAGAGAAAACGTTTATCAACTACACCAACAGTATTCAGCTAATTGAACTGGAAACCGAAAACGAAGCGATTGCCCAGGAACGAGCCGAAATTGCCCTGGAACGCTACCGCTTAGGAAACACCAATTCCCTAGAACTACGCGAAGCCCAGCGCATTGCCGTGGCCGCCTCCGGCCGTTTGCTGGATGCGGTCTACTCTACCAAAATCGCTGAGATAGAACTCATGCGCCTGAGTGGGAAACTAGCGAGTAGCAATTATTAAGAGTCTTTCTAGCTAAGCGAAGTGAGTGTCGGCAGTCAACATTCGGAATCTCTTTAGACAGTGCGGTAGTTTTACCTTCCCTTGTAAATTCTCGTATATTAGGTTATGAGTAGTATCACAACCGCCGTATCGCTCAAAAAAGAACTAAACACGCTGCGGCCTATCAGCAAGGCCGACGAGCTGCGGATTATGCAGAAGTTTCGTCTCGATTGGAACTTTCACTCTAATAATCTGGAAGGAAACTCTCTCACCTACGGCGAAACCAAAGCCTTAATTTTATTCGGTATCACCGCTCAAGGAAAACCCCTGAAAGATCACTTGGAAATCACGGGG
>NZ_JBARYM010000421.1:0-4814 GCF_049647865.1 Tunicatimonas sp.
GGTTCTTTTTCACCTTCATAAAAGTAGCGGTCTTGCTGATTCAGGGGCATAGCTAGGGCCTCTTCCGTAGAAATAGCGCCCGTTCGCTCAGCCCACTGCTCATAAGCAGCGAGCATTGTTTCGGCTCGTCTCGGTTGTTGATTGATTAGGTTATCCAGCTCGGCACGATCTTCCGCCATATTATAAAGCTCCCAGTCACCGCCACGTTGGGCTACTAATTTCCAGTCACCATCGCGAACCGCTCGGCTGCCTCGGTATTCCCAGAACATAGGTTGCTTGCGAGCGAGTTGCTCTCCTTGCCAGGCAGGAAGCAGGCTAACGCCTTCCATCGGTAGCACGGTTCGGCTCGGGTATTGATCGGGGTAATCAGCTCTGGCCGCTGCTAAAAACGTAGGCATAATATCAACTAGTTGGCCCGGTTGTTCGGATTTACTATCCGGCTGAATTTTTCCAGGCCAGCGAATAATCATTGGAGTAGCAATTCCGCCCTCATGAATCCATTGTTTGTACTTACGAAAGGGAGTATTAGAAGCCTGAGCCCACTCAGTATCGTACGTTCGGGCTGATTCTTCCGGCCCGGGGGGTAAAATTGGGGAATGATTGGCATCAAACGGACAGCCCCCGTTATCGGAAAGAAAAACGATTAGGGTATTATCCGCAATTTCCAGCGAATCTAAATGATTGAGCAAGCGACCGATTTGCTGATCCAGCCGGTCTATCATTCCGGCGTACACGGCCATGAGTTCCGCTTCTTTTTGCTGCTGGTCAGCGTCTAAAACATCCCAGGCTGGTGCCAGTGAATCGCGGGGAGCTAATGGCTGATCGGCATCAACAATGCCGAGTTCTTTCATGCGCTGCAAGCGTTGTACGCGGAGGCTATCCCAACCAATGGTATAGCTACTTCGGTATTTCGCAATGTTTTCTTCAGGAACTTGTAAGGGAAAATGCGGCGCATTATGGGCGAGATATAAGAAGAAAGGACTTTCTTGTTCAGTAGCGGCAGATACTTGTTCAATGGCGTAGTCGGTAAAAGCATCGGTCGTATAAAAATCCTCGGGAGCTTCAAACACTTCATTATTGAGGCGCATATAGTTAACATCACTCCCGTAATCTCGTCCGGTAAAAAAGTTGACCGCCCCACACAGGAAACCAAAGTATTCATCGAAGCCTCTTTTGTTAGGAGTATCAACTTCTTCCGCCCAGTTGCCTAGGTGCCACTTGCCACTCATAATAGTCTGGTAACCACCTTCACCCAGCGCCTCGGCTATTGTGACGTTATTATCTGATCTATAGAGATTATCAGATTGTTGAAAGTGAAGTCCCGTCAGTAGGGTGGCGCGGGTTTCAGTGCACTTAGCCGTGTTATAGAACTGGGTCATCTGCATTCCTTCGCTTGCCAGTCGGTCTAGATTGGGGGTTTGAATCTCAGAACCGTAGCAGCCCAAATCAGAGAAGCCCATATCATCGGCCATAATTAGTACAATATTAGGCGGTGGCTCGGTTTGCCCTTCGGAAGGAGTGCAAGCACTATGGGAGAGTAGTAAGCCAGCGAGAAGCAGACCGATAACGATAGTGAGTTTCACAGTAGACTGGTAGTTAGGTTGTTAATAATACCATTATGAATTACAAATTACTTAAACAATTGATAATCAAAGACTTATTAATTGCTTGCGCCGTGTGGCCGGTCCATCGCTACCGTAGATTCTCTGCCGGGACGATCTAACTGTAATTTGACATCTTCAATTTAAAATTAGTATAAAAACGAAGATACGTAATTCTCGGTAAATCCGATGATTAACTATGTAGCATAATTTCGGCGGCTTGGCGACCAGCCCGCATGGCACCATTGATAGAACCATTTAGCAGATAATCACCCGTGACAAATAAACCTTCTTTAACCTGGCAGCGTTCTTTAGTCAGGTCATGCAACACCGAATCTTGATTAGGAAGCGCGTAGTCAATACGGTAGGTTTTCAAATGTTCCCAAGTATTGGTATTGTCACCAAACCAAGTGCGTAATTCACTCTTGATAATTTCGGTAAGCTCTTCATCTGTTTCGGACCGTGAGCCGATGATTGATACGGAGATCAAATGCTTTCCGGTAGGGGAGTAGGCGGAAGAAACATCGCTCATCACCACTACATTATTAACCAGCCGGTCGGGGCGAGCATTGAGTGCCAACATTGGTTTAGTAATGGGGGAATCATCAGCCGTGAGATACACATTCACCGTAGCGTGATGCGGCTGAGAAGGCTTAACGGACGTATGTTTAGCTAAAAGCTCATTAGGCTCGGTAGCTAATAGAACTTGCTGAGCGGTGTGCGTACTACCATTATCCGTAGTTACGGTTGGCCCCTCAATAGCGGTTACTCGCTGGTTAGTAAGAAGCGTGCCGGAGGGCAGACGAGCGGCCAGTTGCTTAGGAATTTCTTCCATTCCTAACTCGGGAATTGCTGTGTCTCCTTCGGAAAACATTTTAAACACAAAGTCGAACTCCCGCCGTGAAGTAGTTAGTTCATCCTCCAGAAATATTCCGGCCATAAAAGGCTGAAAAAAGTTGCGTAGCATCCGTTCGCTGTAGCCATAATCCTGAATTACTGCCAAGGTGCTAATCTCGGGCTGATTGAAAATCTCTTCTACCGACATTCCCTGGAGGCGAAACTTGGTTTTAAGAATATTAAGCTTATCACCCATAGAACCTACTTGAGCAAACAACGTTTTGAACGCAGCGGTGGGAACCCGGCTAGGATCAACAATTTCTTGCTTCCCTTTATCATTGAGTACAATAGCTCCCGGAGAAAACTTGCACAGGTTTAGTGCTTCGTAGTCTAAGTAGCGCTTTGTTTCCGGGTAGTGGGTAAGCAGCACCTGAAATCCTCGATCCAAACGGTAACCGTCAACTTCATCGGTTTTTATTCTTCCACCCGGACGATCCGTAGCCTCTAGCAGCTTTACGGAACGGCCACTTTCTTGTAAGGTAATGGCAGCAATTAGGCCGGAGAGACCAGCCCCGATAATGATAACATCGGTAGTATCAGATTCAGGCATATTGACTATTAGTGAAGGATAGCGTGGTTAAAAAAGAGAAGTTATTGCGTCTAAAATACTAGATTTCACTTTCTCTAGTAAATAACAATGCACTAAAAGAACTAATGTTTGATTTAGAACCTCAACGCGGTGCAGAATTTGTAACTAAATGTCTACTTTATACCTTCGGCAAATCTTCAATATTAGGATGTTGGTTAACGATCCAATACCGAATAATAATATCTAGCATTTCAGCCTGTTCTTCTATAGACTGAGTCTTCCGAAAATAACCTTGTACCCGATAGGAGTACGCTGCTCGAATCTGATCGCGGGTGGCCGATGTACTTAGAAAAATGAAGGGTAGTGCTTTTTGACTGATTTGGGGGTCGTCATCAATCATCTTTTTTAAGGTTAACCCATCGATCTTGGGCATATTCATATCGCAAATCAGCAAAAAGATAGCATCGGAAGTGGTTTTTAAATAGTTGAGTGCCTCGTGAGCATTGGAAAAGTGCTCGATTGATATCTCCCACTCTTTTTCTGAGAGTGTCTCTTCCAGAAGTTCTCGTTCTAGCTCATCGTCATCAATAAGTACTAGTTTACCTGGTAATTGGGGCATGTTTAAGGTTTGACAGGGTAAATAATAATAGCAGTAGAAAAAATAACTAGAAGTTTGATATCCACAAAAGAGCATTTACAAAAATTGTTCTCAATCGTTTAGCGATATTTTTCTTTTCTGATTGTGTTTATCTTTCTTCTATTTGCATAGAACAATAACCCAACACCGGGCGGGGGTTTTAATCTTGGGTAATCTATAAATATGGATGTGACATCCAGGCTCGTAGGGCAATTACCCCAAACTACGGGTACTCATTCGGTCGCCGAGCGAAGCTCTTTTTTACCTAGCGGACAGATTTGGTGAGGGGCAACCGTCATTACCGCAATTATTCCATGATGGTCGTTTCTCCAGTATACGTAGTAAATTCTATTTTATAGCCTTTATTACCATCGTAGACAGCTACAATAGTACCTAAATCGCCTTTCTCTAAGCTATGTTCGGAAGTAGATTTGGTTAAGGCAAAAAGATCTAATTCATTCATCATTCTATGCTCGTAGGTTTTAGCTTACGGCGGTTTAAGTACTCTTTATACTGCTTATAATCCATCCCACTCGTTTCCTCAGAAATCTTTTCTTTAATTTTTCGGAAGTGCTTTACGGTATCGAAATCTTTCTCTTTAGTCTTCATCAGTAATAATCTCTTTAGGTGAACGAATATCCAGTTGAACATGGCCGTGTTTGATATTAACTGCATTGTATCCTCTTATGCGTTCAAGATTGACAATATGTTTGAAATTCCAACTAATGAGGACATCAGCCCGGTGAATGGTAGCTAAAGCAATATGTTAAAAATCGGCCCGGCTAGTTTTGCCAACTACTTTTTCACTGATATAAGTATCGGCTAATGCAGTAGCAGTGGCATCTAATTGTACCCGTTCTAACTGTGTAACTGGTAGTTGGGATAGCAATTCTCGAACCGAAGGAGGTCCTCCCGTTAGCTCTGCTTCCAATAAGTCAGAAATGATGAGAATTAGCTATTCGTTTTTTACCTGCTCAACAACCGGGGCAGTATCCTCAGAGAATTCTTCATCGTAGTAATCAACGATTACTGAAGTATCTACGTAAAATCGCTTTACCATATCTAAATGTACGAAATACTATTCGTGAAGATATAAGCTATCCAGAATTAGGTGATCTCATCATAGAAAAGTTTACCATTAGTTCTCTAC
>NZ_JBARYM010000422.1:0-1557 GCF_049647865.1 Tunicatimonas sp.
CTTATAATACCAGTGAAGCCTTACACCTTTCGGAGCAAGAAAAACAGATTCTCCTTACGCTATTCGAACAAATTAGGAGAGAGTATAACACGACTATTGACGGTTTCACTCAAGACCTGATGGTTGCAACTATTGAACTGTTACTAAATTATTGTAACAGGTTTTACAACCGGCAATTCATAACCAGAACCAATCAAAGTAAAGATATAATCATTGAGTTTGAAAAACTTTTGTTGGATCATTTTAGGTTAAAAAGTCCGGAAGAAAACCGTATTCCAACCGTCAAATCTTGTGCAAACTTATTAAACTTATCACCGAATTATTTGAGTGATTTACTAAAAAAGGAAACGGGTAAAACAGCTCAAGAATATATTCACCTTCATTTGCTAGAAAGATCAAAAACTCAATTGTTAAGTTCCAACCAAAGCATTAAGGAGATTGCCTATTCGCTGGGATTTGAATACCCTCAAAGCTTTAGTAAGCTATTTAAAAAGAAGACCGGTTTTTCTCCGTCAGAATTCAGAACCACTACTAATTAACGAGTCGATATGATGGAGATAGGAACAGAAATACCGTTCAAAAATATCGTAACCAGCGGATTGGTAGCGGGTTTTTTGATACTTATTACTGGAGCTTGCTTGTTCCCAATCCTGGGAGATCAGATGGATGCTATATTAGCAAGTCGGGGCGTTCCACCGATGGGGACCGGTTCGATGATCTATTTTGCAGTAGTTTCGCTAGTGTTAGGAACTGCGATTCTAACAACTTATGCCTTAGTTAGAAGCCGAGTGAAGTCAAGGCAAAAAGCGGTAGTAATTATAAGCTTGGCCTTTTGGTTTTTCACTTATTTCTGGTCTAACTCTGCTTTGGTGGCGTACGGGTTTATGCCTCTCTCCTTTGTGGTTGCCGGAACCCTTTGGGGATTATTAGAAATATATATTGCCACGCTACTTGGGACGAAATTATACGATAGGTTGAACAGAAAGCAACTTTCTTGAATTAAACTACTACCCCAATTGCTCAGTCAAGTTAGTATATGTCTCTTCGGGAGAGATTCCTTGATTTTGATTGGTTTCAATCGTACTTAGAATAGTATCAACTGTATCGGGTGAGTATCCCAATTTCATCACAATATTCTCTGTGATTCTCATTTCTTCGGGGTGGATTTCATCATCAGCCCGGATTAAATTGATCAAATAAAAAAGCATGAAAAAGCGCTGCTCTCGATCACGGGGTGGCTTATACACTAGCGTAGCCGAATTAAAGTTCTCACGGGCTTCCGCTAGCTCTTCTTTCGTCATGCCCAATTTTTTGCCTATAGCGTAGATGTACGCCACTTCTATTTTGTCTAGGCTACCATCAGCGTAGGCTACTCGAAATAACTGGTTGATGTACTCACGTTCACTATTTCGATTTTGACGATTAAAAAAAGCGTCCCAAATTCCCATACGTACCCGATTTATTTTATTGAACGGACTTAAAAGGCTAAAAATGCCCAACAATCAAGCCATTGAGCTAGGTGTTTTTCTACAATTGCTTTTATTACTTACTCTAACA
>NZ_JBARYM010000423.1:0-1531 GCF_049647865.1 Tunicatimonas sp.
GTAAGAGTTAGCATTGGATGAGCTTACACTAATATCGGGGGACTGAGCGTAGGCCTGATTGAATGTAAAGAAAAATACACACAATAAGAAAAAGGTTTGTTTCATAGAAATAGTTAAGTAAGAATGAGCTTATCACGCATTTCTATGTTAGATAGTTGCACAAAGTGGCTTATTTATTTTTAGTTAATTTTAGTACCAAGTTTTAGTCAGAATGAGTAACAACAAACTCTTCTTAGTGGGCCTACCTGGTTCGGGAAAAAGTACATTAGGAAAGCTGTTAGCGAAGCAACTTGATCTTCCGTTCATTGATTTGGATGATGTTATCGAAGCTTCGGCCCAACAGCCCATTCGAAAGATTTTTGCGCAGCAGGGAGAAGAATATTTTCGTGAGCTAGAGCGAGAAACTTTGCTTAAAACTATTAATCAGAGAGATACCTTTGTGATGGCTACCGGGGGTGGGGCACCCTGTTTCTTTGACAATATGCGACAGATGAACCAAGCGGGGACTACGATCTTTGTAGATACTCCTACGGAAATAATTGCCGAAAGAATGAAGAAAGAGGGCGTAGCGGTTCGCCCCCTTCTGCATGAATTAGATACTGATAATTTTGCTGATGCCTATTACCAAAAGTTTACCTATCGCCTACCTTACTACCGGCAAGCAAAAGTTACGGTTACCTCTGAAGATAGCTTAAATTCTATCTTAGATCAGCTTAAAAGTTAAATCCTAAACTAAGTAACGCTCTTGTCTGCGTATTTTCTTGAGGAATGAAAGCGGCACCCCGGTACGGTGAAAAGTCCGAATCGAAGCTGGTACGACTTACAGTCAAATCTGCGAAGAAGGAAGATACGTTGAATCCTACTCCAGCGGATAAAATAGTACGATCTCGATTCAACCGATCATCAGGAAAAAGTGTAGGATCATCGTAGAAAGCGTATCCCGCACGGAACCGCAAAATTTTGTACCGAAACTCGCCACCCGCCCGAAAGTTAAAAACTGATTTGAATAACGTTTCTACATCATTGTTCACCTCGTTTACCGAAAAATTTTCATTCGTTGAAAACCGATTGGCTGCATAATTCACGTATTCAGCATCTAGTGTAATGAATCCAGATTTTTCAAAGAAGTAAGCTAATCCAATCCCAGTTCGAGAAGGAGTAGTTAGATTATATTCACTTATCACCTGATTTCCCTGCGTTAGTCCAGGATTACCAGTTCCTTCGCCAATATCAAAGAGCTGCTCTATATCATCTACTTCCAAGATGCCAACTACCTCCGAATAAAGGTCAAAGAATTCTTCGGTTCGCACACTATAGTACGTAGGAGTTTGATACGTTAAGCCTACTGTCAATTCGGTAAGCGGACGGTAAATAACTCCCAGATTAGCGTTAATTCCGGTACCACTGATATCTAGAACTTCATTCACTTGGTTATAATCGACGAAGTCAACTGACACATTATCGCGTCCTTCGCCCCCTGGGAAGAAGAAATTACCTTCATTAATGAAATCTAAGTACTGCTGAGTATAGT
>NZ_JBARYM010000424.1:0-11888 GCF_049647865.1 Tunicatimonas sp.
AAACCTTGAAGTTGAACCCTTTCTTCTTCGCTCAGGTGCACTCGATATATTTTTGCAGGCATAATCCTTTTTCTGCAAAATTAACTACCTGAATATAATCGTCAAAATTAAGTTGAAGTAACACTAGTATTAGTAGATAAATGGAAGACTCGAGCAGATACTGCTGAAAGGTATTCATAAGCTAATAAGTAAGATACTACTCAAATGTATAACTGAAAATTAAGTTATACAACTTATTTTTCAGTTTTATTACTTAATCATCACTTAAACCTGCCTTGTTAACATCTCATTGCGTCTCTATCCTTACTTCCTCCTCACTCATCTCGTAAGGTAACTGCCACGTATTACCTTCACTATCCCCAAAGTACATAACTGATTTAGTGATTCCACCCGGATTGCCATCGGCCCAGAAGTACTGAAAGGGTGGTTGACCGTTCACTACTCGACGGACGTAATTATGATTTCGGGGGCTGTCTTGGGTGATTTGCTGTTGCATTGACCAGGACTTGCCCTGATTGATGCTTACCCAAATGGCCACCTCTCCACCGGCTCCGTGCCTCTGAGGACCATCCACTGTGGGGGCAATTACGGTCCAACGGTTACCATCAATCCATAAACTACCCATATCGTAATTGTGGCCCGAAGTAGTAATAACTGATGTCTGCCAACCGGAACCGTCGTAATGAGAAACTCGCCACTCGCGAGGATTATTGTCAGGACCGGGTTCGTGGCCGCCACTGGTGAGATACAAGGCAACCGGATTGCCATCGGCATCAAAACTCATATCTTTCAGGTAGACATTTTTACCCTGGCTTTCGTAGTCAATAACTCGAGCGGGAGAGTCAACATCGGTGACGGGAGTTTCTACCGGCTCACCGTCGGCGGTAGTCCAGGTTTCACCGAAGTCAGTAGACTGCAAGTAGTGAAGACTCGTTCTACGGTCCACGTTTCCGTTTGGGTGACGGCTAAAGAAAGTAGCTACTTTGCCTCCGTAGTGACCGCTAACCTGATAGTGCCCAGCTTTCTCCTCGCCTTCCCCAATGATTCCCGCTAGCTTACGGTCTTCAGTCCACGTTTGTCCATCGGGACTGGTTTCGTAGTACAGCTCCCGCACTCCAGTATACTTGGTAAAAAAATGGAATATTCCCTTTCCTTCAATGGGCCAGGGCTGCGGATAGGTCATTTCTTCCTGCGTAACTTGAGTAAAGCCACTAATGTCGTAAGGCTGATCGCTACGATACTTGAAACCCGGTCGGCGCGTGTTTCGGCCGCTGATAAACACCCACAGGTAACCCTCAGGGTCAATCAGCAAACTAGGGTTATCGTGGGGGTCATCTACTCCCTGCTTATCGTAAACAACAACAGGCTTGGTAACCGTACTATTGGCGTGGTTAAAACTCCCAATCATGCATAGCAAGTAACGATCATCCTCTCCGGTGGTGCCGCCGTACACAAAAAAGGTTCTATTTACCTCTTCGGCATAGATGGCTAATGGTTTATGCTTAGCGGTGTAGGTTCCTAATCCACCGGAGTATTTATCGCCGTATTCGTAAAATTGACCCAGCGTGAACCAGATACCTTTATAGCCATCTAGTTGTTGATTATTGTAGTTTAATTGTGCTACACCCTGGAAGTGGATTATTAAAAGTAAAATAGTGAGTATAGGTGCTTTATAAATCAGTTTGAGTAGGTTCTGAATTTTCATACAGTAGGTTGTTTTTTATAGTATTAATTACTGGCCAAGCCAAATCAGGATAGAATTGATGACCACCGTCGCCTTCTAGTAGTGCCACATGATCTAGGGCATTTTGCTGTTGATATATCGCTCGCGCCGTAGCGTACCCGTCTCTCACGCCCTCAATATCGGCAATGTAGTCTTCCTTTCCAGCAACAATTAGTAGGTGGCGGGGCGCAATTAGTTCGGCTAAATCGGGCATATCGGCTACTTCTAGCAAGCCCGGCAGGTAACCGCAGGCGCAGTGGTGGTACTTCAGCCAAGAACGTTCGTAAGTGCAAAACGAGCAAGAGACTACCGACAATTTAATTCGCTCATCCATGCAAGCGGCAAAGTAAGAAACGGTTCCACCGGCTGAATTTCCCATACAGCCAATCAAATCAGCGTTTAAATCATCTTGGGTTTCAATAAAATCAATGCCGCGCATCACATCGGCTACTCGTTGGCCTAGCATTGGTTTCCCTCGCATGAGTTCTCTCAGTGAGAGATCATTACAAACGACACCTTCTTGCGCCTGCTCCCCAAACCCTCGTTGTTCAATGGTGAGGGCAGCCCATCCGTTCGCAATCGCCTGAAGGGCAATATCTCGACCACCGGCAATTAGCTTTTCATCTCGCTCGGTACGCGCTTCTCCAACAGAAATATACATTCCCGGAGCATGGCCTTGCAAAGTAATCATGACGGGATACGGTGGCGGGAGATTTTTGGGAGTAAGAAGATAAGCCGGAATTTGATCTCCGTACTGGGATTGGATGGAAAACTGCTGCAAGATATAAGTATTCGTTTCGTCAGTAGATATTAGTTCGTAGCTGACTTCATCGGTAGATTCCGAAGGCAGGGACATGATGTCTGCCAGAAGGTTTCGTAATGAATCTTCGCTACTTACCTCAATCGTAGAAACTAAAATCTCCGGTTGTGATGGACATCCGAATAGAAATACTAGTACCAGACAATTTATTATAATTTTCATTGCGTTATTTCAACCCGATTAATTTACTACTTCTTTCCGACTAGCCAAGTAATTGTATACTAGAGTAGTTAATTAGTGAGACAATCGCTTGATGTTATGCAATAATCCTGGGATTGATTATTTTTACCACATTCCTAACCTATCCTACTTTATGAAGGCTTATTTAAGCTCGCTTTTTGTTTTTCTGGCAACTTTTTCATTCGCCCAACCTGCGCTGGTTGATACCGAACGCTATCCGCTTGATCCTGATTTACTCTACAACGAAGCAATTCCTACCCCGGCTAGTCACTTAAGCTACGAGTTAGGAGCTGAATTTACTATTTATCATCAAGTAGTTAATTACCTACGAACGCTAGCCGAAGCTTCCCCACGAATAAGACTAGATGAGTACGGAACAACCTACGAAGGTCGCCCACTGATCTACCTAGTCATTTCATCGGAAGAGAATCAGCAAAACCTGGAGGAGATTCGACTAAACAACTTGAAGCTGGCGAACACTACCGAACTTAGTAGCTCGGAAGCGGAGTCACTGATCACATCGCAGCCGGTGATCACTTCTATGAGTTACAATATTCACGGCAACGAAGCTTCTAGTACCGAGGCCGCTATGCAAGTCGCATATCGACTCGCGGCAGCGCAGGATGATGAGACACTGGATATTCTGAATAACTCGGTCATTATCATGTACCCTTGCATTAATCCCGATGGGCGGGATCGCTACGTGTACTGGTACAATTCTATGCAGCGCAATCTGCTGGCTACCGAACCTAACGATATTGAGCATGATGCCCCCTTCCCCAACGGACGTACTAATCACTATTGGTTTGATCTGAATCGCGACTGGATTTGGCTCTTGCACCCTGAATCACGCGGACATATTGGGGTTTATCAGCAGTGGATGCCACAAGTACACGTAGATTATCATGAGCAGGGCTATAACAATAACTACTTCACTGCTCCCGGCACCACGCCCCGTAACCTGACGTTACCCGACCGCTACGAAGCACTCTCCGATACCTTCGGGATGGCGAACGTGCGAGCGTTTGACCAAAATCAGATTTCCTACTTCACCCGCGAAGCTTTTGACTTCTTTTATCCGGGTTACGGCTCCAGCTACCCTACCGTGATGGGAGCGATTGGTATGCTGGTTGAACAGGGTGGTATTGGTGGCGGACGAGCTATTGAAACCGATGACGATTTTGTGCTGACGCTTCGCAACCGATTGTTTGATCATTACACTACGTCATTTGCAACCTTTAAAAAAGCGGCAGAGAAGAAAGTAGAGCTACGTCGCTATTTCTACGAAGCCCTTCAACCAGCTACTTCCAAAGTTAGTACCCAAGCTTATATTTTACCCGATGACTCTTCCGGCTACCTGAATGACGTGGTCAATATTTTAGTAAAACACGGGGTCAGTGTGGAACGCGCTAATCAAGGATTTTCGGTACGAGACGCTTTGAATTACCGAAGTGGAAACCCTTCTGAGCGTCAGTTTAGGTCGGGAGATATTATTGTATCAGCCGATCAGCCACGGCATTTATTTATTAATTCTATTTTGCAGCCACAACTGGATATTGAAGATTCGGTCATGTACGATATGGCTACTTGGTCGGCTCCGCTAGCCTATAACCTGGAAGCCTTTGCAACTGATCGTTCCGTTAACGTATCTAGTGAGCTAATTAGCGAAACTTCCGCTCCCCCTAGCGGAGTGAGTAATCCTGAAGCCACCTACGCTTTCGCTATTGAGTGGAAGCAACCCAATGCCCCTCGGGCACTATCCATGCTTTGGAACAAAAAGTACCAAGTGCGCTCAGCACTAAAGCCGTTTCGCTCAGCCAGTCAATCCTTCGGGCGGGGTAGTTTGGTTGTATTGCTGGGTCGTAATGAAAAAACCGATGAAGAGGTGCAGCAAGATATGCAGCAAATAGCGGACTCGGCTCAGGTAAAGATTGTCGGTTTAAACTCCGGGCGAATGACCGATGGTATTGACTTATCTTCTCGCTACAGCCGTCCACTCAAAGCCCCCAAAGCCGCCATGCTGGTAGATCAACCGTTCTCCGTTTATAGTTCGGGGCAATTGTGGTTCTTATTTGATCAAGTATCTCATTTCCCGATTACCCGAATTCGGGCCTCGTCGCTACAGCAGACTTCACTGCCCAAACTTGGTCGTCGTTACGGCTACGCTGATCTTAATAGTTTCGATGTTTTACTGCTGCCGGGCACTAGCAACCTGAAAGAGGTCTTTAATAAATCTGCTCTAGCTAACCTCAAAAGCTGGGTGAATAGCGGCGGCACCCTGATTGCTACCGAAGAATGTGTAGCGTACCTAGCAGAAGGCGACTCTAGCTTTACCGGAATAGAAACACTGAAAGTCCCTGAGGATAGTAGTCAAACCGCTAAGTACCTCACTTACGCGGAGCGAGAAGACTACTACGGCTGGAAGCGCACTCCGGGTTCGGCTCTGAATTCTACCATTGACAATTCGCATCCGCTCGCTTTCGGAATGCCTGAACAGCTTTATTCACTCAAGTTCGGCAACGATGCGTTAGCCGCCAATACCAAAATGCAAGCTGTAGGTTACTACGAAGAGAATGCGGACGAATTGCTCGCCTCCGGTTATGTGGCTCGAGAAAACCGAGAGCATTTAGCCGGAAACGTGTTTGCCGGAGTAGTGCCAATGGGTAAAGGGAAAGTAGTACTGTTTACTGATAATACCCAGTACCGTATGTTCTGGCGCGGCCCCTCCCGCATGATGCAGAATGCCGTAATGCTACTGCCGAGCTTGTAGGGTTGGTGCTAGCTTTAATCCTTTGGTTGCCTTCTCTTCATTTCTACGCTGCACGCTCTGTTAGTCTGACGTTTAGTTTGAAATCTCGTATCAATTCATTAAGCTAAGCTCTTTGATAAATTCATCACGCATGTATTCGTACTGAAAGATGGTTGATAAATCCTCTTGATGACTCCGATGAAAATCTATTATCTTATTTAACTCTTCTATCTGTTCAATAATGTTGCTTATCTTAGCGACTTTAGCTTCTTTGCTTATAGCTTCCGTAAGCGGATCATGTAAACTCAATTTCTGTAAATCCTTTTAAATATTTCTTCTTGGCTCTATTCTTTTTAGTCTGACTAAACCATATCAGTATACCCAATCTTTTCATAAGGCTACAGACTTCCTAGGTGGTCAAAACCCAATCTCATATTCAACAGTATTCTTAGTAATGATACTGATTTATCTTTACTTTTAGTAGCATATAACGCTAAGTGCTAGCCCTCGGCCGGCTTGTTGGCGGTTTCACTTACGAGTATCAATTTCCGTGCTTGGCGCAATAGACAAACTGGCTCACTATTGCCAGGCTGAGGGCTGCACGATGTTGCCTGCTGGCTTTTCAACATTTCAATCGAATCGAGTTACCAAGCTTCTCAGTCTCCTTATTCCCTATTTTGAAAGTATTCCCATGCACAACTTTCAATCTCCCCTCCTGTCAGTTCGTTGTTGTCCTCATCCATCAATCTGTAGGGTTCTTGTCGATCACCAATTGCTGCTTCTCCATCAAGTCCTAACAAAATGGTGTACATTACATCTCTGATAGCACCATTCATAATCTGTTTTAATACTTTTACTCTTTCTTCATCTAATTGCAAAGATTGAATCATCTGTCCTACTTCAGTTTCTGATTCAGAATGAAAGTACAAGTTCATCAGGTGCTCACGTTCTTTATAAAATCCGATTACAAATTCTTCTGAGGTCATTTTTCTAATTTAGCTTGCAGGCAACATCTGTATAGGCGCAATTGCGTCTATCTCTCTTATGTATTCAGGCCATCAAATTACAAAATAGTTATTCGCATGACCCGCTTTTCTTGCCTTATTTATTGCTTCGTAGTTACTCTCACTTTAAAAAATTCTTTCCCACAGTGTTGAGAGGTCTCTCTTGATTAAATATTACTTACTGACGCTGTCAGCAGACTTGCCAAAGACTAGGATTCCTTCCTGACACTGTCAGCAGACTTGCCAAGACATAGGATTGCTTCCTGACACTGTCAGCAGACTTGCCAAGACATAGGATTGCTTCCTGACGCTGTCAGCACGCTTGCCAAGAGCTATGATTCCTTCCTGACACTGTCAGCACGCTTGTTAAGAGCTATAATTCCTTCCTGACACCGTCAGCAAGCTTGCTCAGCTTCGATACAGGTTCCATACTGCGTTATGAAATCGTAGCCAGCTTAATTCTCATATCCGGATAGTGTTCATTGAGCTTCCGCAGTTAAGGTCTTAGCCGTATAAAATTTTAGGTTCTTGTTTTTTGTTTCTTCAATGATGAATTCTAGCATTTTGGTGCTAAAAAAGTACCCTTTTTGGTCAGAGTCAGTGGGGGCATGAGCGTAGAACATAATCACTTCGTTGTTTTCGGCGGCTCGTTGCATCCCCTTTTCTATCATAAGGCTATCAGTACCGGAATTATTGTCAAAGCTGATAGCGGTTAATGTTCTATCGCCGTCAAAAGAATGATAAATATCATCAATAGTGGCAAGGTTCTTTTCCGGATCGAGTGTGGCCACACCTCGTAGTACCTGGAACCTTGTTCTGAGAATCAAATCAGTAAACCAGAACTTAGCTCCGTACGGATAAGCAAAAGACTGGCAGTTAAATCCGTATGAAGTCATCGTTTGTAGTCCCTGATCAATTTCTTTGCTCAAATAACTTCGGTAGCCACGCTCTTGGATGAAGTGTTCCGATACTACGTGTCGGGTTCCGTGAAAACCTATTTCGTGTCCGTCGCGCTGAAGTTCACGCAGCTTGGCTACTTCATCGGTAGTTAACGAATCCGGTTGGGTTATAAAGAACGTTACGATTACATCACTCCTTTTAAAAAGCCCTTTCAGCGCATACCACTCGTTAATACTTCGGTCATCGAACGAAAGCCAAATTCCGGCTGGTCTTTCCGTTTTATTGCATCCGATCAGCGTTCCCGAAGCGGCAACAGCGAAGCAGGTATACAATAACTGACGGATTATCAACACCCTAAAAATTTTCAGCATACTAAGGATTAAACAAAGAATTTGTAACAGAACGCCAATTTAATTAGTTAAATACAGTAAACATTTTTTTTATATCCAAACTAACTACTCTGATGAAACAGATCAAATTTTTAATTCTAGCGTTGATTATTGTTCCTATGCTGCTTCAATCCTGTGCCAGCGGTCTCACGGCTAATGTTCGCAAGGCAGGTACATCTTTAGAAACTGGTGATTTGGCCGAAGCGAAGATGCTGATAGATTCTGCTGTGGTAGATTCAGTAGCCCAATTAGACCCTAAAGCATGGATGACCTACGGCAATGTTTATTTGGCGATTGCTACCGACTCTACCAATTCGGTAGATGCTGAAAACCCGCTGATGAAAGCCTACGAAGGGTATGCTAAAGTTATTGAAATGGAAGATACCGCTTCGGTGCTTGGAATTCAGGCCGACCAGCAAATTCAGCAGGTGTGGGCCAATGCGGTTAACGAAGGAGCCAACCTTTATTCATCGCAGAACTATACTGAAGCTATTGACATGTTCAACATAGCAAAAATGGCTCTACCGGACGATACCACAGCGTATATTTACGGGGGAATATCAGCTCAACAAGGGGGCGACATGCAAGCGGCGGCGGATGACTACGCTTACTTGATAGATGAACTAGATTATAAAAGTAAGGACTTTTACAATAGTCTAATTTATATCTACTTGATTGAAGATAAGAACGAAGAAAAGGCGTTGACCTATCTGCAAAAAGCTCAAACTGCTTTTCCTGATGATCCGGAATTTCTAAAACGAGAAATAACGATGCTCATTAATAGCGAAAAGTATGATGAAGCCGGGCAGAAACTAACGCGAGCTATTGATGCTGAACCTGATAACCCAATGTTGTATTACAACCAAGGCTATTTGTACGAACAAATGGGCCAAGGCGATCAGGCTGTCAAAAGCTACGAGAAATCTATTGAGAAAGATCCAAAATACTTCGATGCTAATTTTAACTTAGCCGCTTACTACTACAATGAGGCAGCCGAAATTTTAGCTGAAGCTAACAATATGGACTTAAAAGAATATCAGGAGAAAGGCGAAGAGATTGAGAATCAGGCGAAGGAGTATTTTGAAAGAGCACTACCGTACCTGGAAACATCGCAATCTTTAGAGCCCAATAATCAGAAAGTACTTTCAACGCTATCTACTATTTATCAGCAGCTCGACATGAACGAAAAAGCTGAGGAAATTGATACCAAGTTAGAAAGCATGTAATTTTACAAGAGAGAGGCTTATCGCCTCTCTTTTTTTTCTACTGATAGTCTTGAGGTAATCTTCTCACTTTAGTAGCTTGTTCAAAAGCATACCCTACCCTCAGTAGTTTTTCCTCCTCAAACGGTCGGCTAATAAACGTAACACCTACGGGTTGGCCATCGGCCCGATATCCCATAGGAACCGTTATACAAGGATAATTTGCCATTGCTGCATGACCGGCATTCCAATTGTTGATCGACAATACGAAATCCAGTTCATGCTCACTCATAGCTTCTTCAAAAAAACTCACCCCTTCCTTCCGTAGCCTTGCCCGTAGCTGAATTAATTCTTCTTTGCTAAGATCTGTATCCAGTATTCCGGCAAAACGACCCTGACCGTACGGAATCTTGTCCAGCGAATCGGTTTGATTGTAATTCACTATTTCGGCTACCGAACGTATAGCGATTTCCTCGTTCGCATACTTTTCTAAGTACTTTGGCAAGTCAATTTTCATGTCGGCATTTAGTAGCTCACCAAACCCATCAAAGTCTATCTGTTTGGGGTCAAACTCAATTGCAGTAGCTCCAAGAGTGACAATTTTATCTACATTTTCTCGGTAAATAGAATCATCTATGAAGCTTTTATTCACTCCAACTCTAACGCCTGCTAAACTGCCACTTGCCAAATCTTCCCAGTAAGTAACATCGGTGGGGCTGCCCAAAGTCGCACTATCATTTTGATCTTCGCCAGTCAAAGCAGAAAGTAGAATAGCGTTATCGATGACGCTTTTCGTCATGGGCCCAGGGGTATCTAAGGTGCTAGATAGTGGAACAATACCATCTCGGCTAAGTAGTCCTGTAGTAGGTTTAAGGCCAACAATAGCATTGGAACTAGAAGGGGAAAGAATGGAGCCGGAGGTTTCAGTGCCGATTGCAGCTACCGCGTAGTTCGCCGCTATACTAGAGCCACTTCCCGAACTTGAGCCTCCCGTATCAAACACCTTTCGCCCGTAAGGATTAAGCGTTTGTCCACCCACCGCACTATAGCCGTTGGGGCAGTCCAGACAGAGATAGTTGGCCCATTCGCTAAGGTTGGTTTTTCCCAAAATAATACCGCCCTTCTCCTGTATTCTATCAACAATAAAAGCATCTTCTGCCATATTGTTTCTCAGCAAGTGAGTTCCGGCGCTGGTAGGCACGCCTCCGAAATTAACATTATCTTTTAGCAGCACAGGCATCCCGTAGAGTGGGTGCTCCTGCCCTGATCTGTCCTTATCTTTTTTTTGAGCCTCTTTTACTGCGTTCGGATTAATCGCGATAATATTATTTAAGTATTTGCCGCTATCATTTTCATACTTAACAATTCGGTACAAATACCACTGAGTCAGTTTTTCGTAAGTAAGATCACCCTTCTCAATATGATTCTGAATAGTAGGTATACTTTGCTCTAAAATGAGCGAGCTTAACGCCTGATAATCTTCTTCAGAAAAGAATTTGATCTGATCGCCTATATCTTCCCATAATTTATTTTTATCTGAGATGCGTGACTGAATCAGCCTAAACCTCATTTTATCTGATTCGTGGTCGGCATTCTCTGCCAACTCTTTTGATTCATCGTAAGCTACCCACGGTTGGATAGTCGTTTCTGGTTTTTGCTCTTGCTGGCAGGCAAAGGCAAAGAAAAGCGCACAGAGAAAATATATATTTTTCATTGAGTTATATTGATGTAGTACAAATTGTAAAGAAACAAAGAAATTATCAATCTGGTAGCTTTTACCTCATGAACCCTTCTTAAAACGCATCTCATCAGTATTCATTTTTTTTTGGAATAAATATTCTAAAAACCTTAACTTTATTCTGGAACGATCGTTCTGTAAATCAGTTCTAAAATTATAAATTGAAAATGTTATGGCAAATTTATCAGGAAAAGTAGCGGTAGTCACCGGTGGAAATAGTGGAATTGGTTTTGCTACCGCGCAAAAATTTAAAGCAGACGGTGCCAATGTAATCATCACCGGACGATCAGCCGAAAAAGTAGAAAAAGCAGCTCAAGAGCTAGGGGTGAAAGGGCTCGTAGCTGATGTAAGTGATCTGGCAGCTATCAATCGGCTCGTAGAGCAAGTTCAATCCGAAGTTAGCTCAGTAGACATTCTCTTCATTAACGCGGGGGTGTTCTTCCCTACCCCGGTAGGTCAAATTTCCGAAGAACTGTACGATACGCAGATGAACATCAATTTTAAAGGAGCAGTATTCACGCTAGAGAAATTCTTGCCCATTCTGAATGAAGGAGCATCTATCATCAATCTTTCTTCAATCAATGCCTATACTGGCATGGCCAATACCGCAATTTATGCTGCATCTAAAGCCGCCATGAACTCCTATACCCGTACCGCGGCTACGGAACTAGCCCCGCGTAAAATCCGGGTAAATTCCGTGAACCCAGGTCCAATTGAGACTCCTATTTTCAGCAAGTCAGGTTTGTCGGAGGAACAACTCAGTGGATTTGCTGAGTCCGTTCAGGGCAAAGTACTGCTTAACCGCTTTGGTAAACCGGCTGAAGTAGCCAGCTTAGTTAGTTTCCTGGCTTCTGATGATGCTCAGTTTATTACCGGGGGAGAGTATAACGTAGACGGCGGAATGACAATACTTAACTAAAAAGCGTATAAAATGTAACTTAAACGGAATGAATATTCTATAATATGAATTAATAAGGGGATAGACATCTATCCCTTTTTTTATTATGGCACGTCCACGAAACTTTGATAAAGACTTGGTGCTAGACCAAGCGATGGCAGTCTTTTGGCAGAAAGGCTATCACGCCACTTCCTACGAAGATTTAGTAAATCGTATGGGAATCAATCGGGCAAGTATGTACAATACGTTTGGGGATAAGCATCAGCTTTACATGCAGGCTCTGCA
>NZ_JBARYM010000425.1:0-8805 GCF_049647865.1 Tunicatimonas sp.
TACGAGCTTGCAGCGGAGCATCGGTCGCAACTACAATCATACATGAGCCATCTGACTGTTGCTGAAATTGTTCTTTCCAATAAGAATTAAGCGCAACCCCCACCGGTACTCCTTTAATCATAAAATCACCCCCGAAATTAGTTTGCACTAATACTCCCACCGTATAGCCGCCAAATTTATTAGGAAGCTTTCGAGAAGAGGTGCCAATACCACCCTTGAAGCCAAAACAAACCGTACCCGTACCAGCACCTATATTTCCTTGCGCAACACTATCAGGAGTCGCTTGACGGATAGCCATCAGTACATTTTCTTCCGTAATATACCTGCCCTGGATATCATTCAAATAGCCATCGTTTGTTTCCCCAACTACGGCATTCACTGATCGTACTTCTGAATTTAGGGGCTGCTGTAGTGTATAGGTAATCAATGCTTGAACAGCGGTAGAGACACTTAACGTATTAGTTAAAATAATTGGGGTTTCTAGGTTGCCCAATTCTTCAATCTGAGTACTTCCCGCTAGTTTTCCAAACCCGTTACCTACATAAACAGCCGCCGGTACTTTCTCCTGGAATAGATTGCTACTGTGGGGAAGAATAGCGGTAACCCCAGTGCGAATACTATCACCCCTGATAAGCGTACTTTGCCCCACTGAAACGCCGGTTACATCGGTAATCGTATTTTTGGGTCCGGTAGGTATTACACCAATATCAAGCCCCATTTCTCGTACAGAGATTCGTTGGGCGAGGGTGTTACATACAATAAGGGCGAGAAGTAGCGTAAAGAAAAGTGATCGGATCAAAGTTACATTTTATTGCGCCCAATCCGCTTCATCATCATGGAGTAATCAATGAAGTATAGCAAACGAATAGATACGCTATTGCTTTGGGGCGAGGTGAAGGTGTTTTCTAGATTCGTCATATAGTCGTGTTGTAGTGTGTCTTCATCGCGAACTATATTGTTTTTCCAAACTACGCTAATCTCGCTGGCCGGGGCAAAGGCGTAGGTATATACCATGTCGATATTGAATGTGTTGTAGTTCCGATTTTCGTTACCATCGTAGTCGCTATCGAGCAGTTCTCCCTCATCACCCAGCGTATAAAATTCCTGATAATCAGCTTCCGACCAGTAATGGCGCATTCGGAGTGAAAGATCCATCCGATTGTTGAATGTATACTTGGTCCGAAAAATATTGCTGACTGTATTAATGTCTCGTCGGCCGAAGGTTATTAGGTGGGCTGCATCAATTTCTTCTTTTTCAGCAAAACCTACATCGTTTATCCTACTCTGGTAAACCAAACTACTGGAGAAGCTAAGTTTATTATTTACCCGAAAGCGGGGGCTAAAACTTAGGTATACACCTTCTTGCCCGTCAAAATCAAAATCAGTGTACCCCACGTATCCGCCGAGCGATAGCTGATTTCGGCTGTCGGAACGCATTGATACGCCAAAATTGTGATAAGCAGGTTCAACCACGTACCGTCCCTCTACCCGAGGCTCAAAGTAGTCGTAACGCTGTACCGGGGCCGATTCGTAACGCAGACTCATGGATAGAAAATTACGGAATGTTCCACTCGCTGAGGCAGATACGTTAAATCGCGTAAAGACCGAAGGGGCGTACAACCGTTGGTAGCGAAAATCTACGTCGGTATAGAGACTAAGCAAGTTCCAGAACGGCTTGTAGATATTGTAGCCAATATTAGCCGAGGTTCGTACCTCATTGTTAGCACGTAAAAATCCCAAATCATTAGGATCGTAGGTGTCACTCTCAATATAGCTCGTAATTGAAGTGCGGAAATTGCCGCCAACTTTCGCTATCGTCGCCGATGACATAAAGCCAAATTCATTTCCATCGGCTAAACCATACTTCTGAGAAACCGCGCCCCGACCAAAAACTGCGTACTGATTACCCCGATTAGCCAAACGAAAAGTGGTACCGGTCAAATTTGCATCATAGTGATGTCCCTGGCGAAGCACATTGGTATTGACCAGACTAACGTAGGAGTTATTTGGTAAGCTCTGATCAAAGGCTAAGACATTGTAATTAGTAAAAGGATCAGTCAGAACTTCGCGTACCTCATTAGTTTCAGTATCTCTTACCCGAGCAAACGAGCTGCCCGTCATTGCATTAAACACGCCCATTCCGAAACCTTTGGCAGTGCGTCCCGATAGCTTAGTAGCATTGATTAAGCTGCTTTCTTGAGGGTTAGAAATAATTTCTTCCGTATCAGATAATTGATCATCAACACTACCGTAGAGCAACGGCCGACCACCAACCCGGCGAGAGTAAAAGAAATCTCCTTTGTTAAAGAGATCGGTTCCTTCCTTAAAAAATTGCCGGTTTTCATCAAACTCTACCTCAAATGGGGTAAGATTAAGTACTTGATTATCAGAGACAACTTGCCCAAAATCGGGAACTAGAATCATATCCAGTGTAAACGCATCGTTAATTCCGTAGCGTAGGTCCATACCACCATTGATTTGGGTAGTAGCTGAAGCCGGATTATTGAGGTCACCGGAATAGGTATCATAATAAGTAGAAATGTAAGGCGATATAGACAGTCTAACTGGTGATTTTACGTTGATAACGCCCGCCATTCGGCCAAATTGGTTAACAAAACCGTTTGTTTGCGGATCAATCTCACTCCAGTAGTTACGTTCATTATTTCGCTGGACAGAGCGGCGAAAGTTTACCCCCCATTCCTGAATAGCCGTTTTAGGGAAACGAAGGGCCGAAAATGGAATTTCCATTTCTACGTACCAGTTAGAGCCATCGATGGTAACTTTACTAAGCCAAGCCGCATTCCAACTCTCATCCCGTCCCATAGCCGTCCATCGGCGATCAATCTGTACCCCGGCAGCCGAGACCGAAAATTCAAAAGCATTTATATCATCATCGTAGGTATCAAAGTAAACCCCAAACACATCGGAGAAACCAAAATCGTCGCGTTTGGTAAATTCGCGCATAATGCTGTCCGGTGAAACATCGTATAGATAGGCTCCAATGTAGATGGAATGGTCGTCATAAAGTACTTTTACTTCAGTAGGCACCGACGGCTGTCCACCAGGATTAGGAGCGCGTTGGACGAAATTCATTGCCGAACAGCGCGTCTTTAACCAAATTTCCTCATCTAAAATACCATCAATTTTAGGAGGGGCAGTTATACGAGTAGCAAATAGTGTTTTTTGTGGGGCGTCGTCGGCGAAACTAATCGAAGGAAGTAGTAATAAAAAAAAGAGAAGAGAAACCGAAAGTTTAAATAGCATTTAGCGTCTAAAACTATAGATGGAAAACTTGAAATTATGAGCGGTAATATGATTTTAAAAAGAGTGACGGCACTCAAGATTATTTAGTCACGTTTGAAATATAAAAAAGTAAATAATATATTAAAAAAGCGGAACGATTAGGTATTTAATAGTACACTTGTATTTTTACGAAATGAATAAGGATTCAATGGCTTTTTTACGATCCTAACAACATTTTAATGCCAAGATAGCTAATTTTGCAACTGAATGAAAGTAAGTTTCTTTGTTTTTTTCCTACTAACAGCCATCTCTAAATTTGCATTGTGTCAAAATATTCAAGTTATCGATCAAAAATTACAACCGATTGCAGGTGTAATGGTTGTTGGGGCAGATCGAACCATATTTTCTCAGACTGATGAGGAAGGAAATATTGCTACCGAAATGTTTGCAGAAAGTGACACAATCTACTTCCAGCATCCAGCTTATCAGCCAACTAAAATCACTCTCAGAAAGTTAGCGTCTCGTGATTGGACGATGGTTCTACAAGAAAATGTAGTTGAGTTAGACGAAACGGTGGTGCTGGTTAACCGCTGGGAGCAATCACCCAAAGAAATTCCCCAGCAAATCACATCAATACGTCCTGAAAACATCCAGTTCCTAAATCCGGGAACGGCCGCCGATGCCCTGGAACAAACGGGTGAAGTATTTGTGCAGCGTAGTCAGCTGGGAGGAGGGAGCCCGATGATTCGGGGGTTTGCGGCTAACTCGGTACTGATTGTGGTGGATGGAATACGGATGAATAATGCCATCTACCGCAGTGGCAATTTACAAAATGTGATTAGTATTGATCCTGCCTTAATTGGGGAAGCCGAAGTTGTATTTGGTCCTAGTTCAGTCATTTATGGTAGCGATGCACTAGGGGGCGTGATGGACTTTCATACTTATCAGCCAGCATTCAGCTTATCTAATAAATTAGAAACAGATGTACAGGCATTTGTTCGATATAGCAGTGCTGCCCACGAAAAAACCGGGAATGTTCGTCTTGACTTGAGAGGTAATCGATTAAGCTCAATATCGAGTATTACCTACAGCGATTTTGGTGACTTACGGGCTGGTAACCAACGACCTGCCGACTTTCCTGATTTTGGTAAACGTTTTCAATACGTGATCCGGGAACAAGGAAGGGACACTCTAGCCCAGAATAATAAAGTAAACCGACAAATCCCATCGGGCTATCAGCAGCTAAATGCTATGCAGAAACTTCGCTATCGTCCGTCGGATTGGGCGGAACTTACCTACGGATTTTTGTTGAGTACCACTTCTGATATTCCTCGCTACGACCGACTCATTGAAAGCACTGAAGACGGTTTGCCGCGTAGTGCTGAGTGGTACTACGGTCCGCAACGCTGGATGATGCACTACGTGAAGGGCGCATTATACAACGCCAATCGGTGGTACGATGAGGCGAAGCTAACGGTAGGTTACCAGCAGGCGCAGGAAAGCCGCTTTGATCGGCGATACCGAAGCAACTCCCTGCGAAGCCGAACCGAAAATGTTAGCGTATGGACACTAAACTTTGATGCCGATCGCCAGTGGAATGCCAAGCATCAACTATTTTACGGATTGGAATACGTGCTGAATGATGTGCAATCAGCCGCGCTCCGAGAAAACATTGAAACCGGAGAACGAGCTCCTACAAGTACCCGCTACCCCGATGGTGGAAGTCAATATCAGAGTGCCGCACTCTACACTAGCTACAAATGGAACCCCAACCCGCGAACTACGTTCTCTTCCGGACTACGGTATAGCTACGTGTGGCTGAACGCTGATTTCGATGACAAAACTTTTTTTAATTTCCCGTACGATCAGATTAATCTGGGCACTGGGGCTATTAGCGGAAGCATTGGGGTGACCTACCGTCCAACTGATCGTTGGCAGTTTAACTCGGTGGCATCATCGGGTTTTCGCGCTCCGAACGTAGATGATATTGGAAAGGTCTTTGACTCAGAACCGGGCAACGTGGTAGTTCCCAACCCCAATTTATCACCAGAATATTCTTACAATGCGGAGGTAGGAGCTACTTTCCAGCCTTCAGAAGGTTGGAGATTGAACGGGGTGCTGTACGGTTCGCTACTGCGTAATGCGATGGTTCGTCGGGAATATACCTTCAATAATCAGGATAGTATTGTGTACGATGGAGTGCTTAGTAACGTACAGGCAATTACGAATACTGGCCGGGCTTACGTCTGGGGTTATAGTTTTCAGTTAGCAGGTAGTTTGTCTAACCACTGGAAACTAAGGATAACCTTCGCCGATAATATTGGTCAGGATACAGAAGAAAATGTTCCCCTAAGGCATGTGACTCCTTGGTTCGGACGAACAGCATTGACGTATAAAAAAAATAAGTGGCGAGGAGAATTTTTTGTACGCTACAATGGGCCAGTGGCTTGGAAAGATTTAGCTCCTACGGAACAAAATAAGCCTCAAATTTATACTGAAGACGGTTCACTTGCTTGGTATACGCTTAATCTAATAGGTTCCTACGAAATTTTCTCTGGATTTACGCTACAAGCTGGGGTAGAGAATATGCTGGACAAGCACTACCGCCCGTATTCATCGGGCATTAGTGCCCCAGGAATAAATGTAATTGTAGCACTGCGGGGGAGTTTATAAGAAGTTTTCAAAGGGCAACGTAGTCACCCATTAATTCTTTCGGCCAATCTTGAACCCCGCGTAGTAATTGCGAGTGGGAGCAGGTTGGTAGTATCTTCCCCCAAAGGCATTAATATCATTACCTAAACTGTAGGTTTGATTTAAAAGGTTATCTGCACCGGCAAAAATTTCTAATTGCCAATTACTGTTTAGGGCCGTGCGGTATCCCATTTTAGCCTGAACCAGATGGTAAGCATCGGCGTACACTGTATTGGCATCGTTCAGCGGAATTTCATCAGTGAAATTATAGCTTATATTGGCGTAGAAACCGGGGCGAGTTTGTAAACGTAGTGTAGTAACCCAGATGTGGGGTGCAACTCCGGTTAGTTGATTTCCCGAAAAGTCTTCATCCTCTTTCTGATACGAGTCAAATGTAAAATCATGGCGGGTGTAGGCCGATTGAATTTCCAGTGAACTAATAGTCTGCTGAGGATTTTGAATGACAAACCAGGTGGCAGCAAGTTCCAATCCAGTTTGATTAGTGCTACCGGTATTGGTAAACAAAACAGTACCTCGTTCCGATTCTCGTTGCACAATGGTTTCGCTTAACTGAAAGTAGAAGGCGGAAGCATCTAGCTGAATTCGGTTATTCAATATGAGTCCCCGCAAACCTAACTCATAATTAATACCTCGTTCGGGTTCTAAGTCCAAATTGATACTACCTTCATTCGTGCGGACTTCTTCAATGGTCGGCGGAGAAAAGCCTAGGCTAACGTCGCCCCGGATAGCCAACTGACTGTTAAGTTGCTTCGTCATTCCTAGGTGGGGAATCCAGACCGGATCAAAACTTCTCTCTACTTGATAGCTGCTGTTTAAAGCAACATCTACCAGTCGGTTAATATCGTAGTTAAGCCAGTTGCGGCTTAGTCCGGCAGTAATGAAGAATCCTTTAGGTAGTGTGAAGTCGGCTTTAGCGAAGAAGATCGCTTGGCGAGTACGAAGTTCGTCATCAAAATTAAGAGTATCAGGCTGACCCATGCGGTTACCAAAATTGCGGGCTACATTGGTAGCTGTTTGAAATTCTGCTCCCACTGTGTAGCGAGCTTCTACTGCGCCCAATGCATGATCATAGTAGAACCGAGTTCGTCCACCGCCCCCTTGGCGGCTATCGCGCTTGTAATCAAAGTTAAATGGGTTCTCAAAGGAGCTAAAATTGCCGTAAATAGTAGTTTGATTCTTCAATTTCTCGTTCCAACGGTATTCGTTGGTTAGTCCAATGAGTACGTATTCTTGATCGATACTAGCATTAGCGTCTTCGCTTCCCATGACAAATTGATTGCCGGGTCGAGCCTGACGAGGGTTTTCCTGAAACTGCTCCAGGGTTAATCCCCCCGGAATTTCGTAGAACAAATCAGAATAAAGGAAGCTGGCTGAAAAAGTATTTTGCTCAGAAATATCAAACTCACCGCGCAGCTCGAGCATATCTCGTTTCAAAGCAGTATGATCTCGATAACCTTCGGCTTGTTGATGAGCGTAGCGAATAGCCCAGCGACTTTTTGCACTAAATTGTTCCACTGAAGCAGTGTATCGCCGAAGGCCAAACGAACCAACGATAGTGCCTAATTCTACCAAACTACCTTCCGATTTTGTCGGTAAACTACGGATATTTACTACACCGCCAGTGCCAGCCCCATAAACGCTCCCCGCTGGGCCTTTAATCACTTCAAGAGTACCGAAATTGCTGATATCCAGCAGGTTAAACGCAGTGCTTCCACTAGGGTCGGTAAACGGAATATCATTCCAATAGACCTTCACATTACGAACGCCAAACGGTGCTCGCAAAGCACTACCCCGGATAGCAATACGGTAACTACCCGGAGCTCGTTGTTCCATGCGGACACCCGGTAAAGTATTCATGGCCGGAACCAGCGAGGTTTCATCGTAGGCCCGAATCTCCTGAGAGGGAAGGACTGAAACCGCAACGGGGGTTTCCAGTAACTTCTGTTCAGTATCATATCCAATTACGGTGACTTCATCCAGTGTTTCAGTGCGAACGTAGGAAGAGTCACTAGTGATTTGTGGATATACTTTATAGAAAAGTAGAGTAAAAGAAAATGTGATAAGTATGCGTCTAATCATGATCGGTTTTCTCACTAATTGGCTAAGGTAACTAACAAGACAATCTTTTTTGGCGCAGAATAGTTATACAAATGAAGAATACTACACAAAAACATAAGTATCATGAAAAATCTAATTTATATAAGTGCATTTCTATTGCTAGTTTCAGCTTGTTCTCCCTCACTGAATGGTTCTAGTTCTCGGGATCGCACTCAACCAAATATAGTACAGCCGGAAAATGAGGAAGAGTATGAATTATTGATCTTCGATAATAATTTTGATCGTTGGCTACAAACTAACGGACGACCCATAAACTTCTACTCGCCTCAATATTACGAGCAGAAGAATCGCCAGTATGTAGCAGCTTGGAATGATAATGTAGGCCGGTACAGCGGGAACTCGCCTTTCGAAAATATTATTAACTACGATTACTCCGAAAAATACGGGGTGGAACTGAACTACCAATTATTCTGGTACTTTAAATATGTAGAAGATTTATACGGGCGTCGGTACAACTTCCCAGTTTAGATAATTAGTTACCCGCAATCCAGGATATTTCCACTTGTTGCTTGCCCCATTCTCGGGCTTTGCTAATATCAGTGCCCATGTAGATATCTATGCGCTTTTTCCAGCGTTTGTTCATCTTATCAAGCACTCGGTAGGTGCCCGGCAGCCCTTTAATTTTTACTTTAGCATTGTGTTCAAGCCCGTATTCGTTCAGCAAGTCACGCGAGACTGCAATCGCTTTCATACCGGGCTTCAGTTTATCACCCCAGGCAGCAATTGCGGGAG
>NZ_JBARYM010000426.1:0-3620 GCF_049647865.1 Tunicatimonas sp.
CATCCTGACTGTGAGGTAGTGCACTACTAGTATACCTGTACAGCGAGTTACAGATCGATACTACCGAAGAATAAATAAGCTACTCCAACTAGCTATAGTTAAAAAACTGTGATACAAGCTAAAAATCAGTCAGTCGTCTCTAAGTATATCGGCAGGGTTACGAAGGACTTGTTTTATGGATTGTCCGCCGGTAGTTAGAATCGATAGTACTAACAAAAGTAGCAAAGGAATAGCGAACATCCACCACTGCCATTCAGTACGGTAAGCATAGCCTTGCAACCATTTGTTAAGCAGTAAATACGCAACGGGGGCAGCAAAGAGAAACCCTAGGCAGGCTAAAGATAGCAGCCCCTTCATCAGTAAAAAAGCTAAATGCGCTAGTGGTGCCCCCAGTACTTTGCGAATACTGATCTCTTTTGTTCTACGGGAGATCACATAGATAGATAATCCGAACAAGCCCATGAGAGCAATTGCTAAGCATACTAGCATAAACAAAGAGGAGACTCGGAAGAATTGCTGTTCGTTGTGGTATTGCCGATGGTAGAAATCGTCCAGGAAAAAATAGTCAAAAGGACTATCCGGAAACACCTCATTCCATTGGGCCTGTACGATTGCTATAGATTGCTCAATATCTTTTTCAAGAATCTTAACTACTAGGTAGTCCAACGCCCGGGGGAGCAACTCGTAGAATGTAGGCTTGATTGCTTGTTGTAAAGATTCTTGGTGAAAATCCTGTAGTACCCCAACGATTAGCTTCTGACTATCATCATAAAAGACCAAGTGCTTTCCTACCGCTTCTTCGGCACTGGAAAAGCCTAAGGTGCGTATCGCCGATTCATTTAGCAGAACCGTATTAAACTGATCGATAGTGTAGTGCTCGGAGAAGTTTCGTCCGGCCAGCACGGTCGCGTCAAACACTTCTACAAACTGATCGTCAATGCCCTGCATATGCAAGAAGTGAACTTCATCCGGTGAGCTTCCTTCTCGCCGAAACCCTTCCGTCCCCCACACCAATTCGCTGCCGGGTGCGTGAGATACTGAGGCTACTTGCATGGAGGAAAATGACGCTAGCTTTTCTTCTAAAAGATGAGTCAAGCGGCTGTATTCTGAATCAATAACGTAGCTTTTACGCTCTTCTGACCACTTCTCTTTTTCCATACTAGGTGCTTTAATCGCCAGCAGTTGATTAATAGCAATTCCTAAGTCACGTTCATGCATAAACGTAAGCTGTTGATAGATCAATAGCACGGTGATCATTACGAAAGTGGTCGCCACAAACTGGAAAGTGATGAGCCCCTTCCGTAAGAAAAGGGGACCTGAAACTTCGCTGAGTCCTTTAATAGCTCGACTAGGATTCACCGAAGACAGTAGTAGAGAAGAATAAAGGGCTAATGCCACTACCGTAATTAAAAATATACTCACCAGCACTATCCAAAACACGCTGTCGGCATAGAGTTGGTGCCAGGACAGTGGTTTATCGGAAAGCTCAGCCAGAAACGGAAGCAGCAATATGCTTAACCCAAATGCTAAGCCAACGCCGACAAAACTATACAAACTGGCTTCGGCAACAAATTGATAAATTAAACGGCTTTGGGTGGTGCCAAGTATTTTCCGAATGCCCACTTCCTTAATGCGGCCTAGGGCTTGCGCAGTATAGATATTCACCGAATTTATGATGGCTACCGTAGGAACAATAAGCCCAATAATAATGAGAAGCAGTAATAGCTGATAACTTCCGTTAGGCATTATCTCTTCCTGAAGATTTGAGTGCAAATGAATACTGGTAAGGGGCTGAAGGTTCACCTGAGTGGTTACCTGCGTATCAAACATGCCCTTGCTTTTTTCGGTGACAATCTTATTGAGCTGTTCTTCAAACTGATCAACATTTGCCCCTTCCGATAGTAGTGTATAGGTATACGCCCCGGTAAACCGCCAAGATAATTCGCTCTCCGCTTCTTCAGGCTGCACAAAAAGAATTTCGTAGGGAAAATGGGTGTTGGCGGGAAGATCCTCGAACACTCCAATAACTTGGGATAGCGTATAATCTTCACCTAAAATCTCAATAGGTTGATTAAGAGCCGAGTCTAGACTAGAAAAGTATTTCTTGGCCACTGACTCGGCAATCAAAACCCCTAGCCCTTCGGATGTTCCGTGCAGTATGGTGGGGGAAAAGACATTCACAAAGTGAGGGTCTACCCCATAGACCTGCTTTTCGTTAAATCTTTTCTTGCCCATCTCAATTGTCACGCCCGTAGCCGAATAGATTTTAGTGGTATGATGAGCTTCGGGCAAATCTTCTCTGATGGTATGAGCTAAAGCCGAAGGAGATTTGGCTAATGATTCTGAGTTTATACCTTGAATAAACTTTTGAAAGCTCACCCGGTAGATACGATCATGATTAGGATAAAACGTATCGTAACTTTTTTCCCATGAAACATAGCTATAAACGAGTATACCAATGGTGATTCCGGTGGTGAGACCGAGGATATTAATCAGCGAAGAAGTAAGATGCCGTTTGGCGTAACGAGTAGTTAAGGTCAGGAATCTGCGGTGCATTAAGAGAAGTTAAGAAATATACATGCTAATCGCCTCTGTTTTTGATGACCTACTAAAGTTAGCACCAATGAATGAAGCTTCAAATTTTGTCACTGTAATTTAGAATAGCAATACCATACTTTACCCTTCTTAGAATTCTAGTATATTCGCTTACCGATGATCATCCTTATAGATAAAGTAATACTTTTAATTAGTAATCTAGTGCCTCAACTCTTATCGCTTCTGATATTATTCGTTGTTGGGTTTACTGCTACCGCTGATGCCGATACAATAAACTACGATCTATCTACCTACCGCCCACAACCGGGATTGACGGCTGAAGTAGATAATGAAGTACTGACCGTCATCTGGCAGGGCGACCGAGGTACTGAGTTGCGGCTACGGTTTACTATCGTTCAAGGCGTGCCAACGATACGAGAACTGGCGGTTCAGTCAGCCGACAATGAATGGAAAATACTAGCTACGAATGTAGTGCCAGAGTTTCGCGTAGTGTCGGGAGTGCGGAGGGTTACTCAGCAGCAAACCGAACCGCTGGAACGATTGAAAGTGCCACTCACCGCTGAAAAGCTAAACGAAATTAAGTGGGATGCCTTTTGGGATGCGCCACTCTACGTTTCGGATGAACCGCCCCGTTCGCATGAGTCGTCTATTCCCGCTGCCGAGCCATTTGCCAACCACCCTGGTATGCCTCGCCAGTCAGAAGAAATCAGCCGGGATACAGCTAGCTACCAAGCTACTAATTGTAAAGTACATACCAACGGTGCGCGGATTGAAATTACCTTTCCGGGGGCGGCAGCGGGTATCTTTTTGGGCTACTTACAGTACGACATATTTAAGGGCAGCAACCTGATTCGGCAAATGCTGGTCGCCCAAACCGACCATCCCTCCGCCGCTTTCAAGTACGATGCCGGACTTACAGGTTTCTCGGTTCAAGATTCGTCAAAAGTAGTATGGCGCGATCTGGTAAACCGCTGGCAGGAGTATCAATTGGGTGGTCCGACTACTGACCAAGCAACTATTGTGCGTAGCAGTAACCGACTGATGGCGGCTGAACTAGCCGAAGG
>NZ_JBARYM010000427.1:0-7447 GCF_049647865.1 Tunicatimonas sp.
CATATGAGCAAAGTCGGTAATCTCAGCAACGAAGCGACCTTGCTTGTTGACAATAGGCGCATCGTTGCCATTTTCGTCCTTCACCATTATGCCCGGAATACCGCGCTGCTCCAGCACCCGAAAGTCATCCGCTCCGAAGGTCTTAGCTAAATGTACTAATCCGGTACCATCTTCGGTTGTGACAAAATCGCCCGCCAGCACCGTAAATGCTCCCGAATCTTCGGGTAGCGTAATGTAGGGCAGCAACTGCTCGTATTTAGTGCCGACGAGTTCTTTCCCCTTCATCGTTTCCATAACCTGATAGGGAATTAGTTTGTCGCCGGGTGAATAATCTTCAACGGCTACATCTTTAGCCTTGTCGCTGAAGTAGGCGCCCATTCGATCCTTCGCCAGTATTACATTAATTGGCTCGTAGGTATACTGATTGAACGTTTTGACCTTTACGTAATCAATATTGGCTCCCACGGCAATGCCCGAATTGGCAGGAAGCGTCCAGGGTGTAGTAGTCCAGGCAATTAGGTAGTCGTTTTTGGTTCCCTTCACTTTAAACTGAGCCACGGCAGACGTATCTTTCACATCTTGGTAGGTGCCGGGCATATTTAGCTCGTGCGAACTAAGACCCGTTCCGGCAGCCGGAGAATAAGGCTGAATAGTGTAACCCTTGTAGATTAACCCTTTCTCGTACAATTGTTTAAGTAAGTACCAGAGCGTTTCCATGTAATCTCGCTCGAAAGTGATATAGGGATTGTCCAGATCCACCCAGTAGCCCATTCGCTGGGTTAGGTCATCCCACTCGCTTTTGAACTTCATCACTGCCTCACGGCATCGTTGGTTGTATTCTTCAATAGAAATCTTCTGGCCAATGTCTTCCTTCGTGATGCCCAGTTCTTTCTCTACCTTTAGTTCTACCGGCAGGCCGTGGGTATCCCAACCGCCTTTGCGTTCTACACGCTTGCCTTTCAAGGTCTGGTAGCGGCAAAAAATATCTTTAATCGTTCGGGCCATCACGTGGTGGATACCCGGAGTTCCGTTAGCCGAAGGTGGCCCCTCGTAAAAAGTAAACGATTGATCGGCCGGACGCTGCTCTATCGACTTCTCAAAAATCTTCTGTTCCTGCCAGAATTGTAGCACCTCATCGGCAATGCTAGGATAATTAACTTGCTTGTATTCCGGAAATTTTTCGGATTGAGCCATGCTGAACCTCACTATTTAGGTATGGAATGGGCAAAGGTACAATCTGTTTAGTGTTTTGCCCAATTTGACTTTAGATAACGCGAGTAGAGGGGAAAAGATTTGGGAAGATGCAGTTGATTTTACGGCTGATCTAGCTGTTCATAAAATCAGTATTTTTCATAGAGAGTCAGACTAGTGTATGCATTTCAGTATTTACTTATATGGATTAAACTTAACCGGATACATATGCGATAAATAAATGTATTGATGTGGATATGCTATTGCTAGGTCAATTGTGAACGAAATCAAGTTGCAAGGATTGTTACAGAAAGTCAAAGTGAAATACCGGATATTTACAGCTTCTATAATTGAGGCTAATACTTGTCAAAAACCCGAACCAACTCTTTATGAAGGGCAAACCAAGGTTTTCGTAACTTATTGAATGATTAAGAATGCTAATCAATTTATCGAGATAAATAATAACTTCTGAAAGTAGCTAACTCTTCTTTTTCCTGCTCAACATAGAGTAAGAATAGCTTCTCTCCAACCGTACTCCTCGTTGCCGAAATCCCTACGTCAATCAGCCGAATGCCCCGTTCAGTCAGAAAGATATTATCAAAAACTTCCCCTGCTTCGGTAAATGATTGTCGCAAGTCGCGATGTATAAATCCGGCTTCGTGCAGTTGTGTTAGTTCTTCTTCAAAAACATCCATTTGCAATACTCTTGCTTCGTACTCATAGGTGCGAAAGTCAAGCGGACAAAGTCGCTCCATTACGAGCATCTCCCATTTTTTAGCTTCATCCAAATCCAATCGCACAAAATTCACCACCAGCGTATTGATCTGGTTGGCGTACTTCATCTTCTCAGCCTCCGAACCAATATCGGAACGAGTGTCTTCGGTGAACAGCTTAGCTACCTCAGCAGACGATAGTGCAATCACGGTATTGTTCGCACTTGAGATAGCGTTTTTCCATTGCATCAATGGGCTTTAATCCACCCCTCAACTTCTTCCTTAGTTGGGTTCTGTACGTCTTTGAGTTTCATCTTTTTACGCATACCGCATACATCATTATGCAGTTTGTTAAGAGAAGCTTCTTGTAATTGAGCAACGGTGACAATACCTAGCTTTTGTAACACGGGAATCAGTTCTGGTTGTACTCCCCGGTTAATAAAATCCTGATCGGAAGATTCTTCTTGTTTGGCTTCAGGCTTCATTTGGGGAAAGAAGAGTACTTCTTGAATAGAGGGCTGATTAGTCATAATCATAGCCAGGCGATCAATGCCTACACCAAGCCCAGCCGTGGGGGGCATTCCGTACTCTAAAGCACGAAGAAAATCTTCATCTAAGGTCATGGCTTCTTCATCACCCCGCTTGCCTAGGGTGAGTTGCTCTTCGAAGCGTTCGCGCTGATCAATGGGATCGTTGAGTTCGGAGAAGGCGTTACAAATTTCTTTACCGTTGCAGATGGCCTCAAAACGCTCTACCAGTCCGGGTTTGCTACGGTGCTTTTTTGCCAGAGGCGACATCTCTACCGGATAATCGGTGATGAAGGTTGGTTGGATGAGATTGGGTTCGCAAGTTTCGCCAAATATCTCATCAATCAGTTTGCCTTTGCCCATCGTATCATCAATTGGTACGTTGAGCTTACGGGCGGTTTCGCGTAGCTGCTCTTCGTCCATCTCACTAATGTCAATATCGGTGTAGTGCTGAATGGCCTCAAACATCGTAAATCGCTTCCAAGGACGTTGGAAATTAATGGTATTTTCGCCGACCTGCACTTCAGTGGTTCCGTGTAAATCCAGTGCGGCGCGCTCAATCATTTCTTCTACTAAATCCATCATCCACTCGTAGTCTTTGTAAGCTACGTAGAGTTCAATCTGGGTAAACTCTGGATTGTGAAAGCGCGACATTCCCTCGTTCCGAAAGTCTTTAGAAAACTCGTACACTCCATCAAATCCACCGACAATCAGTCTTTTTAAGTAAAGTTCGTTGGCAATCCGCAGATAGAGCGTCATGTCTAATGTGTTATGATGAGTCTTAAACGGACGAGCCGCCGCGCCGCCGTACAGAGGTTGCAAAATGGGAGTTTCTACTTCTAAGTAATCTCGTTCGTCCAAGAAATTGCGGATAGAGCTAACTAGTTTGGTACGCTTTCGAAAGGTTTCCCGCACCTGCGGATTCACAATCAGATCGACGTAGCGTTGGCGGTAACGCTGTTCGGGATCGGTAAAAGCATCGTAGGTTTTGGTATTTCCTTCTTCATCTTGCACATCTTTGGGTAGCGGTAGTGGTCGTAATGATTTAGTCAATACTTTCAGCTCCTTTACGTGTACCGTAGTTTCTCCGGTTTTAGTAGTGAAAACGAAGCCACTTATACCAATAATGTCACCTAAGTCGAGCAACTGCTTGAAGACAGTATTATACAGACTTTTATCTTCATCGGGACAAATCTCATCGCGAGCAATGTAAATCTGAATGCGTCCGGCAGCATCCTGAATCTCGGCAAAAGAGGCTTTACCCATAATTCGGCGTCGCATTAATCGTCCGGCTAAGCGTACTTGCTCAAACTGTTCGGGAGATTTTGCGAAGTGCTGATGAATATCCTCGGTAGTAGTAGTAATTTCAAAGGTTTCGGAGGGATACGGGTTAATTCCGGCACCCATCAACTTTTGCCGTTCTTCGCGGCGGTGTAGTTCTTGTTCGCTTAAAGCCATTACGTTTCTCTATTTTAGGGCGGCAAAGTTAAACAATAAAAGTTGGAAGATCGAAGCTAGAAGTCGGAAGACCAGAAACTGGAAATATACACAAAGGACAATGGAAAGAGTGTTACAGGCAAGCTCATTCTTTAATTCTATTCTCGGTTTCCATACTCTTGGCACCGGTCCCCAGCTTTACGTCTCTGACCTTCGTCTTGCATTGAATTTTATCGTCTTCTGAGGCGTTACCTCTTGGGAAAATAGAAGTCCCGTAGCTCGAGCGTAAAACCTACGGGGAAAATTCGTAACATTGCAGTTTGAAAACAGAGTATAGATAAATGACAGGAAACCGAATAGTGCCTGGAGTCTCATGGATAGCATGCTTAGTGCTTTTGTTAGGAATAGGGGGTTGTGCTGCTACCAAAAAATCGGCTCGCAACAAGAATGCTGATTATTCGCTAAATGAGGCAGTGTTGTTTACCTCAGCGGCTGATACGGTTTTTGCCGATGAGTTTTTGTATGTCTACCAGAAAAATAGGATACAAGATACTGCAACCGAACGTACGCCGGAAAGCCAGAGAGAGGCGATGGAAGAGTACTTAGAATTATACGTCAACTTTCGGCTCAAGGTAAAGGCCGCTGAAGAGGCAGATTTGCAACGTAGGGAAAGTTTCAAACAAGAGTTGGCTCAGTATCGGGAACAGTTGGCTAAGCCGTATCTAACCGAAAATAGGGTGACGGAACAACTGATTCAGGAAACGTATGAGCGAATGAAGCAGGAAGTACGAGCCGCTCATATTCTCATTGAAGTTCCTGAAAATGCTACCGCGCAAGACACACTGAAAGCCTACCGATTGGCCGATAGCCTACGCGTGCTGGCCCAAAATGGAGCTTCTTTTTCTATGCTGGCCGAGCAACATTCATCAGACCCTTCGGCAGCTTCTAATGGTGGCGACTTAGGGTATTTTTCGGCTTTGCAGATGGTGTATCCGTTTGAGAAAGTCGCCTACAAAACATCGGTAGGTAGTATTTCAGAACCCGTTCGTACTCGCTTTGGCTACCACATTATTAAGATAAAAGATAAACGTTCTTCTCAGGGAAAGGTGAAGGTAGCCCATATCATGATCCGCCCCAACAGCGAAAACGATTCCGCCGCTTATCAGAAAGCCCGTCAGGTACATCAACAGTTACTAACCGGAGCCGATTGGAACGAGATGGTCGAGCGTTTTTCCGAAGATGTAACCACTAAATCGCAGGGTGGGGAGTTACCGTATTTCGGTACAGGTAATATGATTGAGAGTTTTGAGAATGCTGCTTTTGCCCTTAAAAACCCTGGCGATATTTCTTCGCCGGTAGAGACTCGCTTTGGCTGGCACATTATTAGATTAATAGATCGCCAAGGATTAGATTCTTTGGAGAAAATGCGTCCTTCATTAGAGCGACAAGTAGAACGCAACATTCAGGCAGAAGTACGGCAAGAAGAAATGGTTTCTACGCTCAAGCAAGAAAGTGACTATCAAGCGAATAAAGCCAATATTGCTCAGGCAGTTTATTTTCTTCATGCTGGCGACCAAGCCGAAAGTACCGAGCCCGACCGAGGTGCTGTGCTCTTTGCAGTAGCGGATACTACCTTAGAGATCGGCAATTTTTATGATTTTGTACAGAAAAAGCAAGAAGCCTTATCGGCCGATAGCGTACTTGCTCATCAGCTGTACCAAGATTTTGAAGCGGAGACTCTTTTAGTATACGAGAAAGATCACTTAGCAGATAATAACGAAGAATACCGCCGTATACTTCAGGAATATCGAGACGGAATACTGCTGTTTGATATCATGGAGCAAAAGGTGTGGTCAAAAGCGGTAGAAGACAGCACTGGCTTAAAACAGTATTTTGAGAATCATCGAGAAGACTATCGCTGGCAGGAGCGAGTGGAGGCGACCATACTGGATGCCCAAAGCCAAACCATACTGGAAGAAGCGAAACAAAAGTTGGGAGAGATAAATGGCCCAGTGAGCGAAGAAGTGATTTCAGAAACAGAAGGTGCGTTCAACCAAGATACCCCGTTATCGCTTCAAATTCATCAGGGTAAGTACGAACGAGGTGAAGAACGAACATCCGTTGAGGCGGTTATTGATCAGGTTACTTGGAAAAAGGGAATGTATTCGCAAGCGAAAAACAATAGATTTTACCATATTCTTATCCATGATGTGTTACCGCCTAAATTAAAGGGGTTGGATGAGATAAGAGGCATTGTAATTGCAGACTACCAAAACGAACTCGATCGGCAGTGGATTGCTGCGCTGCGAGAAAAATATCCGGTAGAAATTAATGAAGATGTTTTACAATTCTTGGGTCAGCAAATGGAACCTTAGCCAAGCTCTGGCACTATTCACCCTTATCACGCTAGCATCAGCTTGCGATCAACCTGGCTTGCCCGATTTTTTGCGGTTTAAGAACCAAGAAACCAATGAAGGGGCCACGCTAGAACCAATTGCTCGCGTGTACGATAATTATTTATATCTACAAGATTTGGGGGGAATTGTAGACGAAACCACTAATTCTTCAGATAGTGCTGATATTATAAATCGCTACATCGATAGCTGGATTAAAAAGCAACTACTCATCGCCGAAGCTGCCGCCCAGATGGAGATTGACGAGGCTGAACTAGAGCGTAAGATTCTAGACTATCGTTACGCATTAATCGTGTACGAATTTGAGAAAAACTACGTGAACCAGCGAGTAGATAATGAAATATCGGAAGCGGCAATTGAGGAATATTATCAGAATAACCAGCAAAACTTTGAACTGAAGCATAACATTATCAAAGGCATTTTCGCGAAAGTTCCTCAAGAAGCCCCGCGTACTGGCCGTTTGCGGTCTTTGTTTCAGGGCACCATCACGGAAGAAGTTCGGGAAGAGATAAAATCATACTGCCTTAGTTTTGCTACCTCGTATTCGCTCGATGACTCTACCTGGTACAACTTTGAAGATGTTATTTCCAATACTCCTCTAGTGAGTATTCCTAACAAAGTGCAGTTTCTGCAAAAAAATGAGTTTATTGAAACCTCCGATGACTTGTACGTGTACTTTGTAAAAGTGATGGATTATAAAATAACCGATCAGATTTCGCCGTTGGAGTTTGTGCGGGATGATATTACTAAAATTATTACCAACCAGCGTAAGGTAGCCTTAACTCAGGATCTGGAGGAGAATATCTACCAAGATGCAAAAGATAAAAAACACTTTGAAGTATTTCAGCCAAACACCAACGCCGCTTCAGTGCAGCAGCCACCGCCTACCGTGCGGGCCGGAACTCCGCAGTAAATTACTGCCTCTATTATTGTTACTTTTAACGCCCCTATCTAGCATAGCTCAGTATAGTGGAGAAACCATGATTGATAAAATTGTGGCCAAAGTAGATAACTACATTGTACTAAAATCGGATTTAGAAGCGTCGCACCGAGAGGCACAAGCAAACCCTGATTTTGGGAATATTACTAAATGTCAAGTGCTGGAGCAATTGGTGGTAGAAAAGTTGCTGTTAGCCAAAGCTGAGATTGACTCAGTGGTGGTAGA
>NZ_JBARYM010000428.1:0-10652 GCF_049647865.1 Tunicatimonas sp.
TTGATGTATCGCATACCTCAAAACTACGCCTTTCTAGTTTCTTATACCTATTTTTGCATCAGTACTTACCATTGATACAAATGACTTCAACCGGACATTCTGGCGAGATGCTTTTACAGCCATCATCTAAATAATTAGGTAGCCCATCGCTATTGTTGTGTATCCCATCAGTACAGTTAATTTTAGTTCTGACAAAAGAGCGACGAAGTACAACCGTTGTCAAATCAGCCAATTAATCCATCGCTATTAATGATGCCGTTAGCGCAATTAATTTCTTGAGCTAATGCCAAAAAGAGAAGGTAAGCATTAACAAAATGCTGAGCTAGATACTTCGAGGTTTTATAGCTAATAAGAATATATAGCCTAGTTGAGATACAAAAAACCAACAGCTTTAGCACTTTACCAATTCAACCTTGTTGGCGATACTGCTAAAGTACGATAGTATCTGATTCAGACTGCGCTAATTGAGTACCTTTTATAAAGTCAACTATAGCTTATTAGTAATAACCACAAGAAAGTACAACTACGCTCTAACAGGCCTACATGATTAAAAGCAGCAAATGAATTAATGAGAAAACACCAAATATTACGCTCAGTCTCTAATTATACTCTGAGGCTACTTCCCGAATTGAAAAACAGTCTTACGTAAGTTTTTGCACATTTTTTAACCTAAACAGGTTTATTAAAGATTTTTCTAATATTTACAAAGTATTGATATTCAGTCTATTATATAGAAATATATGGTTTGTAATTGCTTAATCCTAACATAGAAGGGTTCATTTTGGGAAAGAAATCAACTAACTAATTTATATAAAATATAACTTTTTTTATAAATAACTTTCTTATTTCAAGAAATTAATTGTACATTTGTAAGGTAATGTTACACATGTAACAGAAATTAAGTTGGTAAGATGAAACGAATTATAACAAACATATCGCAGCAGCTACTTAAGAGAATAGGGTTCTCTTTTGCTTTGCTTCTCATACTAGTTACTACTAGCTATGGACAGCAAAATACGCTGTACTCTCAATATATCTTTAATCGATTGGCAATTAACCCAGCTTACGCAGGTAACCAAGACCAATTACAAATCACTACTTTACACCGTCGGCAGTGGGATAACTTTGAAGGGGCACCAGTTACTAATACTATAATTGCTCACAAAGCACTTAAGAATAAAAGAGTAGGTATTGGACTTATTGCTTCGCAAGATAAAATTGGTGTTCACAGTGATCAACGGGTATACGTATCATATGCCTACAAAATTAAGATGGCACATGGAACGTTGTCTATGGGTTTGCAAGCAGGTTTTAGCCGACTACAATCTGATTTTTCTAAATTAAATTTAAAAACTGACGATGCAGTAGCTACTGGCTTCCGTAATTCATTCAACCCTAACTTTGGAACAGGTCTCTACTACTCAAATTCTAACTTTTTTGCCGGACTTTCTATTCCCTATCTGCTAAATAGTACGCTATCTGATAATGCTGAATTAGGTTCGTTAAGTCAGGTAAAGCGTTACTACTTCTTAACGGCGGGTCGAGTATTTACTCTAAATCCGCTAGTCAAAGTACTGCCTTCAGTTTTGTTACGAGTGCAAGAGGGAAATGCTACCACAGCAGAGGTAGGAGCCAATTTGATTCTTAATGATATTTTAACAGTAGGAGCTTCGTATCGGAGCGAGGATGCTCTAGTAGGTATTATGAAGTTAGAAGTTAGCGAAAACATTAGCGTTGGCTACAGCTACGATCACACACTATCTGATATTGGGACATACTCTAATGGTTCTCATGAGTTTATGTTGAACTATCGTATCCCTTACAATAAGAAATGTCATACTTACTTCTAGTGTATAGTTATACTAGCTAGCTACACGCACCACCTTCCCTATACTAAACCATTAATAAAGCGTGAATATGTACCAAGTTTTACCCAATATAACAACAGATAATTCTAATAACGTTCTTGCGCCTGGTAAGTATGTAGCGAGCATAGTTAAAGGAATAGCCGATATGGTACTGATTTTTGACCAAGATTGTAAGGTAGTTTACGCTAATCAAAAGGCGGGTGATCTTCTACAGACTGTTCCTGAAGACTTAGTTGGCTCTAACATATGTGAGTTTTTTCCTGATAAACAATCTGAGTTTTTACAAGCACTGCTTCAGGAAGCTATGGAGAAAGATCAAGTTTATAATCGAAGTACACTTTTCCAATTTAAAAGTGGAAAGAAGATACCAGTATCTATCTCATTTTCTACACTAGCTTTGGATGATGAATTAGAAGGATACATGCTCGTAGCAAAAGATAATCGGCATCTCACGCAGGCAACCGATGCTTTAAAGCAGAAAAATGAGCAATTAGCTCGACTTTTCTACCGCATGTCTCATGATTTACAAGGGCCTTTGGCTTCTATTCAAGGTCTCTTAGAACTTACCAAAATGGAGGTGTCGGACACTCAAGAGATCACAACGTATCTTACCCATATTCAATCTAGCACCGACAAACTCAAGTATACGCTGCAGGGGCTGATGCAACTACAGTACGAAGAAGAAGAGAGTGCTGTGACTAAAGTTTCTGTACGTCACTTGTTAGAAACAGTTATTGATGATCTTGATGATTACCCTGGGAGAGAAGAAGTACTTGTTCACGTAACAGCTAACACTAAACATACTACTACTACTGATGAGCATATACTCACTAGTATTTTAAAAGGTATAGTTGAAAACAGTATCAAATTTAGAAAGACTAACGCGAGCGATACGGTTATAAAAGTTTCAGTCCGCGCCTACAAAGAAGGTATTAAGATTAAAGTAAAAGACAATGGACTTGGCATGGACCGAGCCATGCAACAGCGAGCGTTTGATATGTTTTACCGAGGACACGGTCACGTTAAAGGAAGCGGTTTAGGCTTATATGTTGCCAAAACTGCTATTGAAAAACTAGGCGGAGAAATTGTTATAAAGAGCCAGCCATTTTTAGGCACTGAAGTAAGTATTTACATACCTAGTACCACTTCGTCAACCCCTACTGTTGGGTAACCTGCTATACTACAATATGCTTCCTAATTATTAGATTTTACCAACTTATAGTAAAGGCATTGGCTACTGGCTGATGCTTTTCTCATTGATGGTTAACGACTAAAAACTTACCCCGTAGGTTCTATCCTCAATCTAAAACAATTAGCATAGCACTCTTTAGTAATTTGATAGTAAAAATATAAAGATGAAAGTGAGAAGAAGTTTACTAGTTCTTTGGTGCATGATTGCTTGCTCTCAAGCACAAGCACAGATTCTTACGGGACCAATAGTCGGTGGACAGGCAACTATTGCTGGTTATGGTTCGCAGTACGACGGAATAGACTTTCAGCAAGATTTATCTCTTAACTACTTAGGAGGGTGGAGTTACGCTTATTCAGTAAGCGATCATCTGGCATTTTACAGCGAACTAGTGTACAGTCGAAAGGGAAAAGTGCAGCGTTACAACTCAACTTCTACTCGGATAGTAGAAAATCAGACATACTCCCATTTTCTAGAAGCACCTATTCTGCTGCGTATTACTAGTCCAATTGGGCGGAGTAAGGTTCGCTGGTTTATCAACGCTGGCCCTCAGATAAGTTACTGGTTAGGGGGGCGAGGAACAATGTTGGCTTCTGAATTCTTTGGTAGCGACCAGTTAACTCAAATAGACTATACAGTTAGTTTCTCTGAAGATGAACCTACCGACGGGGTGTTGGCGGTAGAAGATGCCAACCGGATTCAGTTTGGCTTAGCTGCCGGGGGTGGGTTCATTATTCCGGTAAATCGGCTGGGGCACGCATTGATGATAAATATTCGCTACGTATCAGGTACCACATTTATGGGCGGTAACGAAAGTTCTGAAATTGGAACATCAGAGATAGAAGAATATTTGGGCTATAAGCACAACGCTTTACTAATCTCCGCTGCCTACGTAGTGCCTATTAATATTTTCGGTATGCGTAAAGGTAAAACTTCTCGTAAAGTGAACCATAAGAAATAGAGGAAGAAGATCTGGTTTTATCTGAGCTAAACTTTCTTTAAATAAGCATCGTACTAGAAGGTGCTATGCAGAATTTTACTACCCGACGCAATTTTCTGAAACAAGCGGGCTTTCTCGCTGCTACTTCCGCAGTACCAATTAGTTACCCCGCAGTTAGCAATAATCCTCTAATTGATCAACTGGGATTACAACTGTACACTGTAAGAGACGAACTGGTAGCAAAGCCCCAAGAGACAATACAAGCTATTCGTAATGCTGGTTATCAGCAAATAGAACTATTTGATAGTCAGTTGCTTCCTCAACTACATTCTGTTCTAAAAAGCCTAGGAATAGCAATTAACAGTACACATTTTCTTTCGCCCCTATTAACCGGAAACTGGGAGTTTCAGGATGCACTTGGTGTACGTCGCCCCCCGCTTAATTACACGCTACAGGCAGCAATAGATCAGGCGGCCCAATATGAGGTTACTTATTTTATATTTCCATTTTTATATCCAGAAGAGCGGGGCGGCATAGATTCTTATAAAGCATTAGCTGAACAGTTGAATCAGACCGGTGAGCTGTGTAAACAGGCTGGTATTCGAATGGGATATCATAATCACTCGTTTGAGCTTCAACCGATGGATGGGAGTTCGCCGATGGAGGTACTATTAACAGAAACCGATCCTGAATTAGTCTGTTTTGAGCTAGACGTGTTCTGGGTATCGGTGGCTGGTCACGATCCTGCCCAGTTTATTAAAAAATACGCCAATCGTATAGAATTGCTACATTTAAAAGATAAGAAAACTAATACCCCCCAAACCTACCGGGCCATTACTATGCCCCGCAAAAGCTTTCAGCCAGTGGGAAGCGGTATACTTAATTTCACTGAAATCCTTCAAGCAGCCCAGGAGGCAAATGTACAGCACGTATTTGTAGAGCAGGATGCTTCCGACGACCCGCTAGGTGACATTAAAAGAAGTAGTGAGTATTTGCAAAGTTTGAGGTAGTACTACTATGTCAAAGCGTTCAGGAGGTATAGTACTCGTACGGTTTCTTAAAGCTAAAAACTTGACAACCCTGAGGGTTTACCCCCGGACATTACGTGCTCAATAGTACTATCTTTTCCTCCAGCATCCATCGCTTGAAAAACTAACAACAGCGAATAGCGACTCTGAGGGTATAACTTGTCTTGAAGTTCGCGCAATAATTCAATATTCTGCTCACGAATTTCTTTGGTTTCTGATTTTTAGGTGAAAGTGCCGATGCTATCAATAGACTAATCGGCAAGAGGAATTACCTGCCCCGGCTCAGTAATGTAAAGATCAATAGGAATCATAATAGACAAATAGTGGTAAGCAGAACCAACTCGGCTTACGGTTGTTATAGAACAAAACTTAGAAATGAGCAAGATTACTTCCTATAATAACCAGTTCTTAGATGAGATGCGCTTGCGCACTGACCCTATTGCGGATGAGGCCGTAGCTGACCTTATGCATAACAAGCAAGCAAATCAGTACCGAGATATTATTCAGTCACTTACCGACAACAATTACCAACTACCGCCGGGTTTGCCGGAGTCAGTGGTTCATTTTTTTGAAACTACTCGGCAACTTCCCGAGTGGGCCGATACCAAACTACTCCAACAAGGGCAGCATTTTCTGGAGAAACACGTAACTGATTTACTTCTGATGTTGGGGTTAATCTCTCTTCCGTTTGATTATGCGGCTGCCCATGGGGTACAAGTACTGTATCTTTCGGAGCGACTGCGGAATAACCCGGCCAAGCGACTAGCAGAAACGGGGCAGTATGTGTTGGATGTAGGTGAGAAAAATGGCTTTGGTGCTCGGGGAAGGGCAATTTGTAGTGCTCAAAAAGTTCGGTTAACTCACGCGACCATTCGCTACCACATTAAGCAGAAAGGCGACTGGAATGTGGAAACACGGGGTGAGCCAATCAATCAGGAAGATATGGCTGGCACTAACCTTTCTTTTTCGGTTCTTCCTATTCGAGGGTTGCGTAAAATCGGTGTAGAAGTATCGCAGCAAGAAGCTCAAGCATTTATCCACCTATGGAACGTAGCAAACCACATTATGGGTGTGGATGAATCTCTATTGCCCGATACAACCAAAGAGGCCTTCTGGCTACTGAAAAGAATTTCCGACCGGCAGCATGCTCCCAGTCAAGAGGGGCAAGCGATGGCGCGGGCGTTACTAACCATTGTTCCGAACGATAATGGGAAGGAGATTGCCGCGCGGTATACTCGATTCTTATTGGGCGATAAAACTGCCGATATGCTAGATTTGCCTAAAACCAATTTACCCGACGCTTGGTTAGCCGCCCCACTGCTAGGGTTCAAACAACTACGGCAAGCCCTAGGTAATCAGGCACAACAATACTACGCCATTCGCCAGCAATTCAAACAGCAGCTAAAGCAGACCGAAGGTGAACCCTTTAAAATGCCTTCCACTCTTAAGCCTATTTAATTAGGGTGAAACTATCGCTTGATGATTGACGATGGGTAGAGAAGGTAATACTAATTAGCGGGTTAGAATATGTAAGTTTTAACCGGTTAAGCGATTGGGAATTTGTGGTGGAAATCTGAACTTCTAGAAAAGTTTTCACCACAAAGTTCGATTCTCATGACTTCTAAGATTAGTACATTTATTCTTGTATTCACCTGCCTCGCTGCGATCTTTTTTAGTAGCTGTCAAAGTAGTAAGATCGCCTACGGTAACTCCTATTACTTTAAGGCTACTCCCAAAGCTACACCCCAAAAAGCCATACTCTCTGAAACTAAACCAGCTATTGCCTCCTTGAAAAAGGTGCCAGTGAAAGTGCCTTCAGCTACCGAGCGTAATGAGGCTATTGTACAAAAAATATCAAATCTGCAAAACCACCAAACGCAGCTTGAAGAAACCCAAACTGCGCTCAATCAGGCAACTACCGCCCGGGAGAAGAGAGAGGTTCGTCGTCAGCAACGAGGTAAGAAGAAGGTCATTCGTCAAGAACTTAAGCAACTTTCTCGCGAATTACGAGCCGCCCCGGAAGAAGTACAGAAAGAGAACCTTTCAAAAAATGGTCGGCTAGGCCTAATTTTCGCAGCAATAGGATTAGTCTTACTATTGGTAGTCCCTGGGTCAGTAGGGTATATTTTGGGGACGATATTGTTGGTAGTAGGTGTCTTGCTGCTAATTTTAGACTTAGTGTAGCTAAAGCGGTACGATTAGCTGATGTCGTTAATTGAGCGTACCAGCGTTATTTGGTTGTTTAGTAGCCTGCATGCGGTGGTACGCTTTCTCTTGAATTACTTCTTCCACACTACGCTTACTGGTTTTGCTTTCCAGCCAGGAGATAATATCGAAGTAGATAAAAGCTCGCTTTTCGTAAGGGCTATCGATAAGCGTTAGCAACTGCTTACGAAGAGTATCAAATCTTCTTAATAGCTCTGGTTCGGTAGTTCCGAATGATAAGTTTTTGAGAAAACCCAGAATATACGTTTGATACTGGTGTAGGTCATCCTTAAGGAGTAAAAATCGATAGGTCGATTTAATAAGGTATTCAATTAAATCAGTGTTGCCTTGCTCGTAGTGGCTAATTAAGTTAAGTATTCGGGCGAAGCAGTGAATATCTTCCCGCAAATCTATCTGTTGCTCATTAATAATTTTCTGTAGCCAAAAAGAGGCTTGACGATAATCACTAGCGCCAAAGTACATACAAGCAATTTTGTAGTAGAAAGTAATAGTAGCGTGCTTTCCTAGCTGATCTACAAACTGATTTAATTCTTCGGCTTTGCGCGCTACTAGTTCGGTGCCCTCTTGAAAACTACCGGTTAGAAAATAGGCATTTAGTTCGTGAATAGTAATATACTTAAACAGCATAGCCCGTAAGTTTTCGTTCAGCTTGAGACTGGGCGTTCGGTCTACTTCCCGAAGACGTTGCATAGTCTCCAAGAACTCTTCGTAGCGATACAAGCGTTGTTGAGTAATCATAAGTTTGTGCAATCCCCGGATGTAAGCCATCGGTTGCAGAGGAATAAATTCCGGATGCTCTTTAAATAGGTCAGTCCAGCGTTGAGCGTAATGAAAGGCGTCAATAAAATTCTGAGTAAACAAGTAGTAAGTTACGTATACTTCGTACAGGTGTAGTCGCTCGTGAAACGATAGCGTTGCTTCGTCAAGCGCGGGTAGGTGTTCCTGAATATACCGATCTATTTCATCTGAATAAGTTTCTTGTCGAATAAATCCCTTCTTCACGTACCAGTGGTTGAGTCGTACCTGAATATTAGTAAGCAGGTTGATATTACTGATCTTCTGAGTAACGTCCTGCACTTCCTGAATGATATCATTCACCTTTTGCTGACTTTCGGCACCAATTCCCTGCGCAAAAACTTGCTTCTGCAATTTAAGAATCTCCAGATTGAGTTCTAGATTGTCATTCTGAGCCGCTAATCGTTTGGCTTTGGCTAAGGCTTTAGTGCACTGTTGGTGTAACCCCCGATTGAGCAGAAGTTGAGCGTGATCAATACACTCCCGAAGCTGAATGTCTCTGCTGTGCGATAGATGAAAGTCACGCAGAAATTGCAGCGTCCTACGGTATAGGTGAGCCTTCAGATTGGAGAGTTGCTTTGGTTTAATACCGGGGTAGTACGCCAGAATTTCGTGTTCACTCGTAAGCTGATGAGTAGTATAAGCCTCAAACAAAGATTGTATTTTCAGATTGCTACCCAGCTTCTGCAATTCTAGGGTAACATAGCGCTTCTCGCCTTTACTTAAAGATTCTATCAATATCTGCAAGTCGTTTGATCGGGGCTTAGCCATCGTATTTATTTTTGCCTTAAACTGCTCTAATAAATGATTGAAGCAATTTAGTAGATTAAAAATGAAAATAGCGATCGTAATACTTGCTTTTTTTTTGTTGAATTATAAATTCTAATAATCCATTTTAGCATTTTAGTATTAAAAAATCTACGTTCCTAGTTATGAAGCAACGAGTTTACATATTTGACACTACGCTGCGCGATGGTGAGCAAGTGCCCGGAGCTAAGTTAAACCCTGAAGAGAAGCTGGTTTTAGCTCAGCAACTAGAGAAATTAGGAGTAGATGTGATTGAAGCCGGCTTTCCCATATCATCTCCTCAGGATTTCAATGCGGTAAAAACTATTGCTGAAAGTCTGAATAAGGCAACAGTATGCGCACTAGCCCGCGGCTTAGATGCTGATATTGACACTGCTGCCCGAACGGTAGAAAATGCCGCTCATCCTCGTATCCATACGTTCATTTCTGCATCAGATATCCATATTGAGCACCAAATGCGAAAAACCCGCGACGAAGTGTTAAAAATGGTAGATCATGCGGTAAGCCGCGCAAAAAAATACTGCGACGACGTGGAGTTTTCGCCGATGGACGCTTCCCGGGCAGATATTGACTATCTCATAAAATTTACCAAAGTGGCCATTGATGCCGGAGCTACCACCATTAATTTACCCGATACGGTGGGCTACGCCATTCCCGAAGAGTGGGGAGCTATGTGTAAACGAATGGTTGAAGAAATTCCGGCGTTCAAAGATGAGGTGGTGATGAGTATGCACACCCACGACGACCTGGGGCTAGCTACCGCCAACGCTATTGCGGGAGTTGCTAATGGTGCTCGGCAAATCGAGTGCACCCTGAACGGAGTAGGGGAGCGCGCGGGCAACTGCTCGCTAGAAGAGGTGGTCATGATTATTAATAGCCGCTACAAAGACCGCTTCGAGACGGGAATTAATACAAAAGAGTTAATACCTACCAGTCGGATGGTAGCTTCAACCATGCATCTAACCGTGCAAGCAAACAAAGCCATTGTGGGCGCGAATGCTTTCGCCCATTCTTCCGGTATTCATCAAGATGGTATTATTAAGATGCGGGAAAACTTTGAAATTATTGATCCGGCTTCGGTTGGGGCGGAAGGTTCAGCGATCGTACTAACCGCCCGTAGCGGTCGTCATGCGCTGCTATATAAACTTCGGTCATTAGGTTACGAGGTAGATAAAGAAGAAGTTAACAATGTATACCAACATTTTCTTGAACTGGCCGATCGCGAAAAAGAAGTGTCTGATGCTGCGCTAAAGGAAATGATGGAGAGTATAGCTACTCATAAATAGTATAGTTAAAAGTTTCAAGTTGCCGGTTACAAGCTTAGTTTTCACGACAAACTCATAACCTTATAAACCTGAAACTTCTAAACTTGTAACTGATATGCCAAAAACGTTATTCGATAAAATCTGGGATTCGCACGTAGTGAGTAGTATAGAGAATGGTCCCGACGTGTTCTACATTGATCGGCACTTTATTCATGAGGTGACTAGCCCTCAGGCATTCAATGGATTAGCTCAGCGCGATATTGGCGTAGCTCGCCCTAAGCAAACAATCGCTACGGCCGACCATAATGTGCCCACCAAAGACCAGCACCTTCCAATTAAAGAGGCATTATCACGCACACAGGTGAACAAACTTACCGAAAACTGCGCTAAGTTTGGGGTCGAACTATATGGTTTAGGTCATCCGTTTCAAGGGATTGTTCACGTAATTGGCCCCGAGTTAGGTATTACCTTACCGGGTATGACAATTGTGTGTGGCGATAGCCATACGTCTACCCACGGCGCATTTGGCTCGGT
>NZ_JBARYM010000429.1:0-18052 GCF_049647865.1 Tunicatimonas sp.
CTACACGCTTTGCCGGAAGATATTGCCCGCTACGAAGGTCGCTACGATATTGGCTGGGACAGCCAGCGGCAGGAACGATTGCAGCGCATGCGTGAAATGGAGGTGATTGATGCCAGTTGGCCACTCACTGAGCGCGACGAAAGGATTCCCGTTTGGGAAGAAGCCGAAAATAGAGACTGGCAAACCCGCCGAATGGAAGTATACGCCGCCCAGGTTGATCGCATGGATCAGGGAATTGGACAGATTATTCAATCACTAGAAGAAAAAGGGATACTAGAAAACACGCTCATTTTCTTTTTAGCTGATAACGGTGGCTGCGCGGAAGAACTTTCGGAGGGCTGGGGAAAGCAGCTCTTCATTCCCGAAGAAACCCTGGAAGGAGAACCGGTAACCCTTGGAAATACTTATACCGATTTGATGCCCGGCCCGGAAAATACTTACCAGAGTTACGGCCTGCCCTGGGCTAATACGTCTAACACTCCGTTTCGTTTGTACAAGCACTTCGTCCATGAAGGCGGTATTTCTACTCCGCTGGTCGTTCACTGGCCCGCCGGAATTTCGGCAAGTGGTGAGTGGCGGCGCAGCCCAGGACACTTAATTGATATCATGGCAACCTGCGTTGATGTAGCCCAAGCCAGCTATCCGCAAAAAATTGATAACAGCAATATTTACCCAATGGAAGGAGTAAGCTTAGCATCGGCGTTTGTTGAAGATACGTTATCTCGAGAAGCCATATACTTTGAGCATGAAGGCAACCGAGCTATACGTCGTAGTGATTGGAAATTAGTAGCCAAAGGCCGAGATGGACCCTGGGAACTATACAATATGGAAAACGATCGTAGCGAAACCAATAATCTGGCGGAAGAATATCCTGAGATGGTACAAGAATTAGCTGATCTATGGCAGCAGTGGGCGGAACGAGCTCATGTTATTCCTTGGCCTAGTTAGCCATTTTTTCTTTACCTTGGACAAACTCGATTCATGGCTATGCACCATAAAAACCTGACACTATCTATACTCATCTTCACAATCCTCTTCGCTTGCCAACCAGCATCCGAAGAGGAATCTGAAACGGAACAATCATCTTTACCCAACATCGTCTTCATCCTAGCCGATGATATGGGCTACGGAGATCCGGCGAGCTACAATCCCGAATCTAAAATACCCACCCCCAACATTGACCGAATTGCGCAAAACGGAGTACGCTTCACTGATGCCCATTCTCCCGGACCGTGGTGCGTACCATCTCGCTACGGACTGATTACCGGTCAGTATCCTTACCGCACCCAACTCAACTGGCGCGAACGGGCGCTAATTGACCCTGACCAGCGTACTATTGCCGAACTGCTGAAGGAGCACGGCTACCGAACCGGCATGGTGGGTAAGTGGCACCTTGGTTTCGATAATATTGATTGGGGTGATATCCCGGAGGGTCAGGAATTCCAGGGTGGGCCAACCGACCATGGGTTTGATGAATTTTTTGGCATGCACGCTTCGCTGGATATTCCTCCTTATTTCTATATTGAAGGTGACCGAGCGGTAGAAGTTCCTTCTGACACTGTAGCCGATAACCAGAGTGCGGATGCGACCACGACCATTTCGGGAGCTTTTTGGCGCGGGGGTGATATGGCTCCTAACTTTAACCACGAAGAGGTGCTCCCTACGTTTACCGAGCGAGCGGTTTCGTTTCTAGAACAGCAATCAGCCGATCAGCCCTTCTTTTTGTACCTGGCCCTCACCGCGCCGCACACTCCTTGGGTACCGACCGAAGAATTTGTTGGAACTACCTCGGTGGGCGAATACGGCGACTTTACCAAGCAAGTAGACCATACTGTGGGAGCCATTGCTAGTACGTTAGAATCATTAGGCTATACCGAAAATACACTATTTATCTTCACCAGTGACAACGGCCCGGTGTGGTTTCCCGAAGATGTAGAGAAGTTTGACCACCGCAGCACCGCTTCCCTGCGCGGGATGAAAATTGACCACTGGGAGGGCGGGCACCGAATTCCTTTTGTCGCTCAGTGGCCCGAAGAAATTCCGGCTGGAACTGTACGTGACGACTTATTGGGGTTCACCGATGTGTACGCCACATTGGCCGCCGTAGTAGGAGACACTACTGCCTCCAATGAAAAAGATAGCTACAACATGCTTCCTGCTTTTCAGAATGTAGCTACTGAACCCATCAGATCGGAAATGATTATTGGGGAGAATGCAGTTCGGCAGGGTAGCTGGAAATTTATTCGTGATGGGGGCGCGGGTGGCTTAGGAAGAAACTACGGCTACCGAGGGCAAGAGGCGCCCCCTCCGGTAGATGAGTTATACAACCTGGCCGAAGACTTATCAGAAACTAATAATCTGGCCGAAGACCAGCCCGAAAAGGTCGATGAACTTAACGCACTGCTACCGGCGGCTCAGGAGTAGCCGTCTCGTACTTTCTCTGCAATAGAGCCAGCATTTTGTTCAGCGGATAGCGGTCGTTCGTAAAGTACTGAGTAGTCATTCCATCTAGAGTAGCGTACAGCAGAATGGCTTCGGGCAGAGCCTTAACGTATCCTTGCTGCTGGAGCAAAACGACCAAATCGCCAATAATAAAATTATTTAACTTATCGAAGTGTTTGCCGAGTTGTTGCGTAAGCGAGGATTGTAACCTCAGGGCCCGCAGTAGCAGCCAGTAATCCCGGTGCTTTTCTAGTATAGTAAAGTAGCGCACTAGCCACTGTTGTAGGTTCTCTGCCGAATGGGTGGACCAGTCTTGTTCAATCTGCTCAATACCAGACGCTACAATCGCTATTAGTAGTGCTTCTTTATTTTTGAAATAGTTGTAGGTTAATCCCAATGAAATATCGGCGTGGCTGGCAATGTCCCGCATAGAGGTTTGGTCGTAGCCTTTTTGACTAAACAGGGTAAGAGCCGTACGAAAAATCTGCTGATGGCGAACTGAAGTATCCATGCCTAGTTGAACTATAGTTCAGGTAAGAATAGATAATTACCCACGCAATCTCAAGGCAAATCCTGTATTTTTTCTATAAAAAGTAAAAATAATAAAGCGGGGTGAACAAGTTTTAGGTAAGATAACGTTACTTGCTAGAACTAGCTAAAATTAATTATGCGCTCACTCATTATTGCGGTGGATTTTGACGGAACGGTGGTGGAAGATGCGTATCCACGTATTGGCAAGCCTCAACTCTTCGCCTTCGAAACGCTGAAAGCCTTAAAACAGGAACGCCATCGTCTTATTCTTTGGACATGCCGAAAGGGAGAGCGATTGAAGGAGGCGGTGGAATTTTGCCAGAAAAATGGAGTAGAGTTCTACGCTGTGAACAGCAACTTTCCCGATGAGCCGCTTACTACCGAAGATAGCCCCAAGATTGTAGCTGATATATATATTGATGACCGCAATTTAGGGGGGTTCCCCGGTTGGGAAAAGGTATGGAAGAAGTTGAAACCGAATGATGGATTGCCGGAAGACGAACGCTCCAAAGGCTTACTACAGCGAATTTTTGGTTAAGCGTATCTTTTTAGCGAGGTGAATACGTAGCGTTTTTGATTTATTGAACCGTTTTTATCTCCATGCAAAAGAAGCCCTATTATTCTACAATTTTTAGTTGGTGCCTAAAGTATCGCACTTCCAGTCTGGATTACAGGCAAAATCTTACATACTATGTCGTTCTTTGCATCTTTAAGTTAAAAAGAATGGGGCGAAATTTGCTAATCCACACTATAGAGGATGCAGGAGTAACTGAATTTGAAGGTTATTGATAATAGCTTTCTCTCAAATAGTTATTCTGACTCTCAAGAAAAGACTATGAATTATAAGGCAACAAGAAGTCACTATTGGTCATTTGTAGAGTGGTTCCTACTTAGTGTCTTTGTTTGATACTGGGAAAGGTCATAAGACGATTAGTAACTCTTTCTTCTAATCTAATACAATTATAACCTATTGGAGAAAAAGTTGACGTTAAAAAAATGATAAAACCAGCATTGCCAGAGAATGAGGCTCAGCGGCTACAAGCATTGCATGATTACTGTATCCTTGATACACCATCCGAAGAAGAGTTTGATGAAATTGTTCAATTAGCCTCTCAAATTTGCGATACCCCGGTTTCACTTATATCGCTGATCGATAGTCACCGGCAATGGTTTAAGGCTCGGATAGGTGTAGAAGTAGATGAAACCCCCCGCGACCTAGCTTTCTGCGCCCATGCTATTCACCACGATGAGGCATTGGTTGTGAATGATGCTACGCAAGACGAACGATTTGCGAATAATCCTCTTGTTGCTTCTGATCCTAACATTCGCTTCTATGCGGGATTGCCTCTTATAACCCCCTCTGGCTACCGGTTAGGCACATTGTGCGTAATTGATAAGAAACCTAGAAATCTCTCCGATGAGCAGTTGTTTGCTCTTAAAGTACTTTCCAAACAGGTGGTAAGGCAATTAGAATTAAAGCGGCAAAACCAGAGCTTAGCTAAATCTTTGAATCAAATACAAGTTCAAAATAAAGAGCTCACTAGACTTAACCATATTGGAGACCGACTTATATCTATTATATCGCATGATCTAAGCAGCCCACTTTCTTCTATAAAAGGCGTGGTCTCTCTTCTCAATCAGGAGCAACTCACTAGGGAGGAGATACAGTATATTACCAGCAATATTACTCTTTTGATTGACTCATCTTCTGAGTTACTGGAACAACTACTTCATTGGGGAAACAGTAAGATTAGGGGAGACGCCCCTAATATACAACCTATTAGACTGCACTCATTGGTAGAGGAGAAGATTGATAAATTTAAACTATTAACTCAGCCTAAGGGCAACACTATTGTTAATAATGTTGACTCTTCTTACGAATTATTAGCAGACGCTGTACTACTCAAATTTATTATCCGCAACCTAATTCAAAACGCTAATAAATTTACAGAAGAGGGTACCATAGAAATAGGAGCCGAACATAATGAAGAATTTCACATAATTACTATTAAAGACAGTGGTTGTGGAATGACCCCCGAGCAAACCGAGCAGTTGTTTGATTGGGGTAATCGCTTTAGCACCTTAGGTACTTCTGATGAAAAAGGCTCAGGACTTGGTTTATTAATTTGTCGAGAATTCGCTGAGAAGCTTGGCGGTAATATCGTTGTATGCAGTGAAGTCAACATAGGCAGTACTTTCTCATTTACGCTTCGTAAAGACGGGACGAAAAATACTATAAACAAAGAAGAAACAGTAGATAGCCTGTCTGCTTAGAATGCTTCCGCAATATTAATGTAAAAGTTACTGGTACCCTGCCCTACGGCAAAATCAAGCCTAATATTTAAGTTTTCTTCCGGAATAAGCGCGTAACGTAAGCCCGCCCCTACCGAGGGTTTTATGTTGGGCAAAGAAAAATCGCCGAAGCGTCGAGCTACATCTCCAACTCCAATGAAGCCTACCGCTCCTAAATTTTCCCAGATATGCCAGCGATATTCAGCCTGCGCGGCTAATAAGTTGTTATCGCGATAGCGGCCTTCGTAGTAGCCTCGCATAATCATATCTCCTCCTAGTGTAGCTAGCTCAATAAAAGGAGTGTCGCCCTGACTAAAGTAACCAAATAGTTGCACCGCTACTATATCATCGCGACGAGTGAAGGGTTTCCAATAATTACGAACATCTAGCACTCCTACCGAATAATTAAAGTCGCTGCCCAATGCTGTACGATGAACACGCTGCCGAAATTCAGCTAACATTCCTGAAGTGGTATTTAGCACATTATCTCTATTATCCAGCATCACCCCTACATCGAACCCCACGGCCCGGTAGGGTTCGGTACCTAGTGGGACCTCTGATGACAGTGCTCCGTCAGGATCGAGATCTATATTATAAGTATTAGTAACCCGAAAGCCTAAACCAGCGTACAGTTGCTGATACACGCGCCGGTAGGTTAAATGCTCTACTCCTAACTCGGTATAGGAGAAAAGTTCTTCACTGGTTTCCGGACTGGCGTTACCAATGCCGTAGTAGAATTGGGGGAACTTTCGAAACGCAAGTTCGCCTCGGTGAATAAACTTCTCTCGGCGGGAGAATACTGTGTATTCAGGAGTAGTAATTAATTGATTCTCGAGGGTATAGCGCACCGAAACGGCAATAAAGGAAGTACGGGTAGAGTCAGTCGTAGGTGGAAACAGCAGCTTCCCACCCACCCCAAACAACCAACTAGTTTCGGGAGAGTAGCCCGCGAAGGGCGCCACTACCCAGCGCAACGGGGGCTTGCTAGGCTTTCGGGGAATTTCGCCCGAAAAAAGATCAATTACTTTATCGGCTACATCGAATACCGAACCCTGAGCCAACAACAAGGTTGAGTTACTAATAAGTAAAATAGCTGAGATAGCACATACTTGAGTAACACTTCGTAAGTAACGATGCAATGAGTTGAAATTTGTAGTCAAAATTGAGGGTGAGGTTCAAACTCCAGATATTCATCGCTCACCTCAATTTGGTAGTCGCGCTTCTTCCGTTTGTTCTTTAGTACCTCTCTAAGTTCCTTCTTCTCTTCGGCCAAATTCTCCTTAAACTGAGTTTTGGCCGCTGGAATATCGTAAGAAATTTTGTAATCTTCTACTGTTCCCTGGGCTTTCAGAAAAAGTTTAGTAGGAGCGGCGTCATCGGAAACCACTTCACCAAAATGTCTTTTCCGTCGGGCCGACCGCTCTCGAGCTTTAGCTGACCGAAGATGAATACTTCGCATCGGAACATCAAAATGGTAATCTATCTGATTGCTGAAAGTATGAACACCTCCTACAGTAATATCAGACAAATTACTGTGCACAATCATTTTAGAAATATGAATCTGCTGATCGCGAATACGAATGTAGTTTCGAATATCGTCAAATTGAAGGTGATCGAGCTGCTCTTCATCCACAAAGCGAGCAATACGCTGCATTGGCTCAAAATTATTTAGTTCGCCTTTGTGCAGAGTAGCATACGTTTCGGCCGAAAGAGAAGGGTAGCGCACTTGTAAGTTACGATCTAAATTCATCCGCCAATCTGATGTAGCATTCACTTCTCCTTTTAAATGGCGGGCAGTTAAAAAATCTTGCTGAAAGTCTTCAAAAACGTAGAATGCACTATCTACATGAATGCCTTCCAAGCGAGTGCGCCCCTCGGTACGAATAGTCTCGCGTTGGGCGTTTACTACCGCCGAGGCGTACGCTTTTCCTCCCGCAGTCCGTACCGATAAATCCTGAATTTGAGCAATCTGATTACGTAACTTCAATTTACCCTGAACATCTCTCCCCCGAAAACGACGGAACTTTAGCCGCTTCACATCGCAGGAGAAACTTAGGGTGAGTCGGGGGCTAACTTCCAAACGGTAGGGCTGTTTCTCAGAAACCTGCTCCCAATCCTGTACCACATTCTGGGAGAGATTATCATTGAGCGAACTACTTAACTTACCAGAAAATAACTCATCCAGATCAATAAGATTAGATTGCAAGGAGGCGTTAATTTGTATTGGATGGGTTTTAGTCAGGGCGAAAGCAATCGCATTCTTGAACTGACCTGTGAGCGAAAGATGGCTGTGCCCCCAGTAGCCTGAAACCCGGCGAATTGCCAGATGATTATCCTGAACCTCCAGTGTACCGGAAATCTGCTGAAATGGTAGTTGACTATCGCGCAGCGTGAAGGAAACATCTTGCATCTCAATAACCCCCGAACTCTGGGTACGGCGGCGGCGGTGTAGTTGATCACTCTTGAGATCGTTTACGTTCCCCTTTAGTCGCACATTAGCCTTAATATTCCCCTGAGTATTTTCAAGTTGTGAAATAGGGTAGAATGCTAACAGCGACGGTATCGTAAATTGCCCCTTAAAATCTGTTTCCAAATATAAATTGCGAAAGTTTCGAAATAGCAGGTTGCCTTTTAGTGGTTTTCCATCGAGTGTTGCACGAATATCGGCTAATTTTAATTCTGAAGTCTGGTTATTTCTTTTCAAGCCATTCGTAAATGATCCTGATAAGTAGATATTTTCAAGCTTCTTCTGATAATCAGGATGGAAGAAAGAGGCATTTTGACAGCCAAAATCTAGCTGGATGGCGGGTTGGTGTGCTAGCCCAGTCACCTTTCCGGCTAAGTGTACTGCGCCCGTGCTGCGGTAATGCCGCCAAGGGCGAGCCATTGATTCGGGCAGTACACTTAACAACGTGGGGAGATTTGAGTGATTTGCTTCTACTACCAAATCTAGTATCGTTTGATTGGTATGGTCAATCCATCCTTGTACCTGAATATTTGTGTCGTTCAAACCTACTTGCGAAGGTTCTACCATCAGACGATTTTCATCGGCATAATAGATCAACCGAGTGCTTAGCTCTAGCGATTGGTTGGAGAAATAGTGATCGGTACCTACTCCAATGTATTTGCTCTCCAGATTACCCACAGTATTAATCCAGTACACAGATTTATTTACCAGCAATGATGCGGTTATATTGCGAGTGTGAACTTGAATGTCTTGTTCTTGCGCTATGTCTTGGTAGTTGACTTGTATATTGTTGAGATTCACCTGCTGTAGATGAAAAGCAATTGAGCGATTTGAAGACTGCTGATCTGCGTCTGACTGCTTTCGGAATACCAGATAATTTGCTTGCCGTTCCTGATCAACGAGTAGGTTTACCGTTCCGTTGGTCAGCGTAATTTGCTGTAATTCATACGTACCTCGAAGTAAAGCTAGTAAGTTGAACGAAAAATCAATCCGAGCAATATCTGCTAACGGATGATCTCTACTCTTAATAGAGTCTGTAGCTCCGGGAATAAAAACTTCCTCAAAGGAAACCGCTAAGTGTGGAAAACTACGCCAGGCTGATACTCGGATGCTTTTTACCTGTACCGGAGTGGCGATATATTGATCCAACGAAGAAATCAATTGCTTCGTAAGTTGATCCTGATAGGTGTAACCAATTCCTACTAACCCAGTCGCCGAGATACTCAACGTGATAGCGAATCCAATGGTAATTTTTCTGAACAAACGATGCTTTTTAGTTTTAACGTAACAAGTAGGTCAAATATGATACCCACTGTATTAACCGTTTGCGATAAAAACTAAAAAAAAGGTACTTTAACAAGATGAATTGAGGGCCTGGAAAAAATTTTAGCCGGAGATTGGCAATTGTAGGCAAGAGTATTACCTTTGCAAAACATTTTTTCAGGGTTATTTATTTAATTGCTGTTATGCGAGCGAAATCCTGAATAAAAATGGGTTCTTAGCTCAGTTGGTTCAGAGCACTTGGTTTACACCCAAGGGGTCGTAGGTTCGAATCCTACAGGACCCACACCCTTATTGGAATAATGATTATTAAGCACTTACGAAGTAAAATTTGTAAGTGCTTTTTTCGTTTAAAAACGGTTTGCAGATATTTTGTCTAAATTTCCTCCATTGTCTAATGCAGAGAGTAGCTATTAGAATCTTGCAACGAAGTGAATATTATGAGCAGTTATTTTGACAACTTGTCAAGAATTAAATAAATTTAACTGCCCACCTCGCGTCTTCTTTACAAAGCCTTTGACTGTTCTTCCCCCATACTTCCAAGAATCCTGATGTTCCTTCTCTATCACCTGTTCAAAATTATCGTTTGGGGTAAAGTTCTCTTCGGCTCGTTGCGCTAAGTCGGTTAGCTTGCTAATAGCAGTTTGCTTGTCAGTGTGCCCAATCTTCGCTCGGTCTACGGCTTTTCGGAGCGTACTGATCGTTTCATCATACACTTTGGTAGGCACGGGAAATGGTCGGCCACTCTTACCCCCGTGGGCAAAGGAAAAGCGGGCCGGATCGGAAAAGCGAGAGGGCGTTCCATGAACTACTTCGCTTACCAAAGTAAGGGATTGTAAGGTTCTCGGACCTAAGCCTTTTAGCAAAAGCAAATCTTCAAACTGACTGGTTTGGCTTTCCTGAGCTAGCCAGAGAATGCTGCCTAATCTTTTTAGGTTGACATCCTTCGCTTTCACACCATAGTTGCCCGGTAGTATCATCCGCTGAATTTCTTGAATCATTTTATCGGGAGCTTCTTGGGTAACTTCCAGAATTCCCCCACGAGTCAGTTCAGCATTTTTAGCCACTAAGTTTAAAATATCGCCCTGATTGGCTCCGCAAACAGCGGCGTGGGGTTCATTAACAAACGAACTAATATTTTTAGAGTGCCAGTGATAACGTCGGGCTTGCTGGGTGCTGCCGTTCATACCTTGTTGAATAGCCGTCCAGTCTCCTTGCTGGCTGACTAGAAAACTATGCAGGTAAAGTTGAAAGCCATCTTGCACCGCCGTGTTGTCTACCTTTGCCACTAACTTACTGTAGCGCGACAATGAACTACCGTCTAAGCCCGTTTTTTCACCAACCGTAATTAATTCGGCTGGAGTTCGCATTGATTGTTTTCCTTTTCCACCGCAAACGTACAATCCCAACTCTTTAGACTGAGGATTGATAGAATCTTTGAGCGCGCGAGTAACCGCGGTGGTCACTCCTGACGAATTCCAGTCCATGCCGATAACCGCGCCAAAACTCTGAAACCAGAAAGGATCAGACAGTTTAGCCAAAAAGGCCTGATGTCCATATTCGGTCAGAATACTTTCTACAATCGCCAAGCTTAGCTTTTTCATTCGAGCGTAGAGCCAGGGGGGAATGCCTCCTCCCATCAGGGCTAAGTCAGCAGAACCGGATTGTTTCATAGTTTCTGTTGTTTGTTCATCTCTTTCCAGGCTAACAAATATTTTACTCCGAATGATCGGTAGGGCGACCAGCTTTCGGCCACCTTTTTCATTTCTACAGTAATGCGTTTGGTGCCGATGCCATACAATTGCTCCATCACTAGGCGAAGGTGATAATCTTGCGCCGGAAAAATATTAGGGCGCTCTAGGGTGTACAGCAAAATCATATCGATCGTCCAGTGACCAATACCACTAAGGCTGCCCAGTGTTTCTCGTACTTCGGTGTCATTCATCCGGGGCCAATCGGGAGAATGCCGGTTAAAAAATTCTAAGATTCCCTCTAGGGTTTCGTATTTTTTCAGCGAGAGTTTTACGTCGCCTAACGCTCGTTCTTCAAATTCCTCAAAGTTATCTAGCGTAAGTTCGTCTAAAAATGCTTTCGCTAGTAACCTGGCGAAGGTCTTTTTAGTACTACGATAATGGATTTGCTGCTCGATGATGCAACTCAACAGATCGTGAAATATGTTATTCGTGCTGGTAATTTCCGGCCAGTCTATCTCTGCGATAACTTGTGCTAGAGTATCGTCGTTAGCTGACAAATGCTGGGTAACTCGTTTTTGCATACTCAGCTCACACACTCACCGCTTTTTCTAGATACTGATTGAAGGAAATGATCTCCTTATAAACCTTCACCACTTTATTGGCGAAATCATCGGCCACTATTTCCTTTTGGGTAATAGAGTGCATTACGGCAAAGCGTTTCATTCGCAGTAGCTCAATATGCTTATGTTCCTGAGCGAAGCCTTTGGGAGCCGTTTTCAGGGCATCACTGTCGCTCATCTCACCAAAGGTATCAACGAAGGATTTTTTGTTAATAATCTTCTTGAGTTCTTCCCCGTTGTAGTCAATGGCATTGCGAATACTATCTAACTGATCTTTGGAAGGATTGTAGAAGCCGCCGCCAATAAAGCTGCCGTTCAAGCTCATGTGTACGTAGAAACCACTTTTCCCTTTAGCTTTATTCATCTCTGCCCCAAAATGATTACGGTAGGTGGGCGCGTTAGGCTTATACACCAAGTTGTTATTGATGCGGCTAATCGCCTTCTTCGCCGGAGTAGAGTAGTAGTTCGGATCAACTTTCTGAAGTCTCTTATCTAAGCTTTCAATCCACTCAAGCACGAAGTCGCGTACCTCATGATAAGTATCACGGTGCTCATCCATCCAAGCTTTACTATTATTTTTGTTAAGGTCGCGCAGAAAACCAAATACTTGGTAAAAGCTCATATTCTTATCTCAATTGGTGGTAAGCATTCCTCAGTAACTAAGCAGGTTGGTCGGCGGTATGTTTGAGAATATCGTTTTTCGGTACTGGTAATATCTTTTCGCCTCGCTGAGGAAACCTGTTGGTGATGAGAAGATGGCTGCTGAGAATTAAACTCGCGAAGCGACACCTCCCAGCCATGCTGGTAGCTACGGTACAGCGATGGTATACGTAGTGTGTTTTGACTAATCATGTCTTCGGTAAATTAATAAGAAATATTAATGTTCGGTGGTAAATAAGCCTCCGCGTAGGTTTTCAAGCCGCATAAACGATTGAATGATTTCGGCCTGAATATCACTCACGGTAATATTTGCGTTGAGCAGAGCCATTTGGGTATCTCGAATGTCGAGCGAAGTGGCTTTCCCGTTATAATAGCGCTCTTGCATTCGGCAAAAACTCTCAGTGAAGGTATCCAGGTTTTTTTCCTCCCGAGCCAACTGAGTTTGTAAGTACTCTAAGGTACTATATTCTTTAATGGCCTGATTAACCAACCGTTCGCGTACTTGCTGCAAACGAACCTCTTCGGCCTCAATGGCTAGTTGGTCATTTTGCAGATTACGGCGAGTCTGTCCGCCACGGTATAAATTATAGCGAAGCGAGACTCCGGCGGTATACCCTACATTTTGTAATTCGGCCAATTGCTGCACGTCGTTTCGCTGCCACTGGTAACCGTAGTTAGCGAAGGCCCTTAGCTGAGGATAGCGGTTGGCCTGAGTCAACTTACGCTGATCTTGAGCAGCCATCAGGCTTTCGGCCTGTAACTTGCGCTCGGGATTACTCTGTAGTACTTGCTGCTTTAAACTATCCAAAGAAACCACATCTGGCAGTTGATAAACCGCCGTTACCGTATAGTTAGATTCAGCAGGCTGACCAATCAGAAAGTTGAGGTCTTTTAACAAATTATTTTTCGCTAAAGACACATTATCCAGAGCAGTTTGATCTTGATCCAGGTTGGTTTCCGCCCGCAAAATATCCAGTCCGGTGGCTTTGCCAAACGCAAACTGGTCATTGACTTTAGCCAATCGTTCCTCACTGATTTCAATAGTTTCGCGTAGCAGCTCTTCGCGACGTTGAAGTTTGGCAATTTCCAAAAACAATTCAGCCACCGATAGGACCGTATTATTCACCAATATTTCTTGCTGATAGCGACTGATGGTAGCCGAATGTTCCAGCAAGCGGTAGCGGTACTGACCACTGAACCCAGCAAATATTACGTAATCGGCTTGCACCACCGCCGAAGCCTGTTCGGTGACCACATTGTCTTCGTCAACAGTAATCTGGCTGGGGGCCTCCGGGCTTTGAGCAAAAGTGCGCAGGGTTACTTCGGTGTTACCGCTGCTATAACTGCCATTGCCGATCAAGCTGATTGTGGGTAGCAGCCCAGCGTTACCTCGGTACACATTATTGCGAACAATATCCGTCTGCTTACGCTGAATGGTAATTTCCTGATTATTAGTCAGCGCCAGATCAATCGCTTCTTCTAAAGTCAATGTCTCTTGGGCATACGCCACCGGAGTTGCAGTGAATAGACAGAAAAAAATAAAAATACGTATAACGTTCATGGTGGTTTTGTAATATTTTTTTTAATACTCGATTAACTGAGAACAGGGTTCTGGGAGCTCGGGGGAGGGGCAAGAAGTGCGTTAACCCCCAGCTCCACGCTCCCAGCACCCTGCCAATAACTAGCTAATTTGATGCTTCATTTCGCGGAAAACGACGTCTAGCTCTTCCGATTTCACGTCCTTCTTCCGAAGCTTGAGATGATAAAATTCTTTCAGTTTGTGAAAGGAAAGTATCAGCGCCGGTAAGAAGAACAAGGTTAGCACAACGCCGAAGATCAGGCCGTAGGCTACCGAGATAGCGGTAGGCTTGATAAACTGCGCGCTGATTGAATTATTCAGCAGCAATGGAGCTAAACCGAATACCGTAGTGATGGTAGTAAGTACAATGGGCCGGAAGCGTGAAATAGCCGCTGCCTTTAAACTATCGGCCACCGAGTTGCCCTTTTTCAATTCCTCGTTGTAGGTCGAAATCAGCACCAGTCCGTTGTTAATCAGAATTCCCCAAAGGGCAATCATACCCAAAATAGAGAAGATGCTGAACGGAATACCGTGCAAGAACGTGCCCCAGGCTGCCCCGACGAAAGCAAACGGCAGGATAATTAGTATAGCGAGGGTTTTGCTTATTGAGCGATAGTTGAGCATCAGCACCGTAATCATCAGCACCAAAATGATGATACTAGGAGCCTGGCTGGAGTTCTGGGTTTTACCTGACAAGCGGGCCTCTCCTTCCAGGGTGTAGCGCAAATCGGGAAATTGCTGCTGAATATCCGCTAACACGCTGGCTTCGGCTTCCGCCAGTACAGTGGGTACCGATACTAACAGGTTCTCAACATCAGCTTCTACCCGAATTTCGCGAGTGCCTTCCTGATGATTGATGGCGGCCACGTTCGTTTGGTCGGTAAAGGTAGCTAGCTCCCGAATGGGGTAAGCCGCTCCGCTAGGTGTTCTCAATCGCACGTTTTCCAGCTGATCTACCGACCGTCGGTCTTGCTCGTCGTAGCGCATCCATACTTTTACCTCTTCATCGCCCCGTTGCAAACTCTGTACTTCCAGTCCGAAGAAACCCTGGCGAATTTGGTTGAATACCTGGGCTTCGGTCAATCCGAGATAGCGAGCTTTAGAACTCAGTTCCATGGTCAACTCAGGCACCCCCTGCTGGTCGGTATCGGTTACGTCCTTCAAGTCGCTGCGTTCTTCCAGATAGTCGCGAAGCTGGGATTTGGCCGCCCGTAACTGCTCTAGATCGCTACCAACTAAGGCAATAGAAACCGGCTTACCGAACACCGGAATGCTACCATAGGCTAAATTACGCGCCTCAGGAATTGGACCAACTTCATTTCGGATAGCTCCCGCAATTTCGAAAGATCGAATGCCGCGAGCATCCCCTTCCAGCATGTAAATATTCAGTTTGCCTTCGTTACTGCGGGGCCCAATGATGCGCTCTACGTAGTTGATCACTTGGGCGCTATCGTCGCGTTGCGCGCTGTAGCGTTCATTAACCTTCCAAACAGCCACTTCCATCCGTTCCAATCGCTTGTTCACTACCGTTTCGTTGGTACCCAGCGGTAGCTCGAGGCTCGCGGTGATCACATCCTGATCAATAGCCGGAAAGAAGGTGCTCTTAATTGTTCCCGAACCGATGGCGAAAACGGAAAGAACCATCGCTACCACAACTCCCACGATAGGCACCCACGGTCGGCGTACCCCGAAATTAATAATGGGTACGTACACCTTATCCCGGAAGTGAATTAGCGATTCGTTCGTTTTCTGCGTTAGTTTCCACGGTTTGTCATCCTTACTTAGCGCCTTAGAACGGGCTACGTGTACCGGAAGAAAAAACAGGGTTTCCAGTAAAGCAATCAGCAACGTGGCGCATACCACGAAGGAGATATCCGAAAAGTAGTCGCCTAACTGACCATCCAAAAAGAAGAAGAGTGAGAAAGCGAGGGCGGTAGTGGTTAAGGATGAAACAATCGCCGGGACTACTTCGATAGTACCGTCAATGGCCGCTCGTAGGCGGTTTTTTCCATCCGTGTAGTGCTGGTAAATATTCTCCGCGACCACCACTCCGTCATCTACTAGAATACCTAGTACCACAATCGTCCCGAATAGCGAAAGCTGATTGATGGTCATCCCGTAAAAGTTAGACAGAATAAACATCCCCAGCAGTGCTACCGGAATTTTAAAGGCTACCCAGAAGGCAATGCGTGGGTGCAAAAACAAACCTAGCACAATAAGCACTAGCAAAATACCCTGCCAGGCGTTGTTGGTCAGCGTACCGATGGTGGTGTTTAGTCCTAAACTATTATCTTCTACAATGACTGCTTCTACACCTTCGTGCCCTTCATTAAATTCTTGCATGTAGTTGGATACGTAGGCAGCATTATCCAAAATATCTTCTTGAAAGCGGCTAAAGATTTTTATCGTCACCGCAGTTTGGCCGTTGATAAACGTAGCATCCGGCTTATCAGCGAAGCGGTTCTTCACCTCGGCTACGTCTTTGAGTAAAATCGCCTTGCCGTCTGGGGTGGCTTTTACTACGGTGTTCAGCAAGCCTTTGGCGTAGTAATCACGGCTGTTGAGCCGAATCAGAATGTTGCGATCTTCTGTTTCCACTTCTCCGCCCGAGGCTTTAAGGTTTGTTTGTTGAATCGCCTGGCTTACCTCATTAAAGGTTAATTCGTAGGCACGCAGATCGTTCTCCCGCACCCGCACTTCTATTTCTTCTTCCGGATACCCGCTGATAGTGATCTGCGATAAACTGGGGGAAAGGATCAGTTCGTCTTTCATATACTTGGAATAGTCCTTCAACGTTGCCAAACTGACATCACCCACCAAGCTAACGGTCATCGTATAGTTAAGGGGTTCTTCCTTGAGAACGACTGGAGTATCCACCCCACTGGGAAAGGTTGTAATCTGATCAACGGCATTATTCACATCCTGCAACACTTCGTTGACATCCGCATCTTCTTTCATTTCAATCCGCACGTTGCCGTTACTTTCGGTTGCAGTAGAAGTAACTCGTAGGATTCCTTTAAGACCCTGTAGGTTGTCTTCTATTTTATTGATCACTTCCTCTTCTACCTCCTGCGGCGAAGCTCCGCGGTACACGACATTTACCGATATGAAATTAACCGGTTCGGAAGGAAAAAAGGTATTGCGGATAGAAAGTAGCGTGAACAATCCCACAACTACGATCAACCCAATAAATATATTAACCAGGCTGGGGCGCTGGGCGAGAAACTCTATAATCTTTTTCATACTACATGCTCACTTTTTTGCCTTCTACCGGCGTACCAAACTCATTCATAATTAGCTGATCGCCCTCAGTCAGCCCCTTTACAATGATTGAGTCGCGTAGGTACTCCACCGGGGTGATGGGTTTACGGGTAATTACATTTTCCTCCAACACTAGCACACTCTCGTCGCGGGACAATGCGGCCTGAGGAACCACGAATACGTCTTGGTAGCTTCGTGTGGTAAACTCTCCCTCCAGGTACATCCCACTTTTCAGTGCGGGGCCTTCCATCCGGAAAAATACCGGAATATTCTGAGTCTGAGGATCAACGATATTATTGATACGCACTACTTCACCCGTCCAGGTACCCGCTATTTCGTTACTGCTAAAGGTAATACGATCGCCAACTGAGAGCTTAATAGCTGCTTCTAAGTTCGTCCCGGCCTCTAGCTCGTAGTCATTGTTGCTGATAATAGTACCGAGCATCTGTCCGGGCGATACCATACCGCCAATATCAATCTGGGCATTAGTCACTAGTCCGGCGTAGGGGGCACGAATGGTGTATTTGCTCAGTCGCTCCTCCTGGGCTTTGATAGAATAGTAGGTATTGTATACCTGATTTGAAGTAATAAAGTACTTTTCGCCTTCCGAAGAAGTCTTGGGCAGTGCTTGAAGGGGTTGCCCACTGTCGTACGCCTGCACGTAGGTAAGCCACTGCTGATAGCTATTGGGGTAGTCGGCCTTCAAATCAGGCATAATACCGGTCAGAATATTTAAGAATGCGCTACGCTGCGCTTCTAAATTAAGCGAGAACTCCCGGGCATCAACTCGAAGCAATACTTCGCCTCGGCGGAAGCTTTCCCCCGCCTTAAAGTTGCGAGCGGTTGATAGAATACGTCCTTGCACTTCAGAAAACAACTGGGTCTGATGCTTAGGAACAACCCGGCCACTGATTGTTGCTTGAATTGCTTTCACCCTATTTTTCATCGGTAGCAATTGTAGCTTGCTACGATTCATAGTTTTGGAAGTACTTGTAGATTCAGCCTGACCGGACTCACCGGAAGAAGCATTGGCCGCCTCACTTTCGGTTTTGGTAGCGTAAAAAATTAGGATGGTACTTAGTGCTACTCCGAGTAGTCCTAATGCGATAAATTTCAGATATTTCATTACTACGGATTAAGATATTTAGCAAAATGACTAACAGTCATTACCCATTAATCGTGAATACTTTCTCTTTGTTCAAAAAAAAGATAAGAAGTTTTAAAC
>NZ_JBARYM010000430.1:0-3556 GCF_049647865.1 Tunicatimonas sp.
TTATAGCGGAGCAAAACTTTGCTCAAAAGTCAATCTTAAAAGTTAGCTCAATACACTGGTTGAGTCAATGGGGAAGATACACTTACGGATTATATTGTCTACATCTTCCCGCCATTACGCTAGTTGATTATTTTTTCACCAGATTAAACATCAATGACTTCTCAGTGTCAATTTTATTATTTAAACCATTTGCAAGCTTGTGTTTAGCTATGCTGTTAAGCTGGATCAGCTTTCACTACTTTGAAAAACAATTTTTAAAGATGAAGGAAGCTTTTCGTCCTATACCAAGCCAACGTTTGGTATAGCACTACCTAATTTTTGAAAATAATCCAGGTAACAGGAGAATAATTATTGTACCAGCATAGGCAGTACGGCTAAGCACTTACTTTTCCTACGTTGGTTACTTAACGACCGGCTTTTTAACAAATCGGAAATGATTTAAGTAAAGTAGCGACCGCAATAAGTTATACTAAAATACATTTTTCCTTAGGCCAGAATAACAACTTTCAGTAAAGTTCATAGCTTTGTAGTCTAGTAAAATACTTACAAATTAATCTGTTTATTTATGCGTAAGCTAGTATACTACGTGGCAACATCTTTAGATGGATACATTGCCGGCCCCGGTGAAAGTATCGATTTGTTTGCTATGAATGGACCTTTGGTAGAAAGGTATAAGCAGGATTTACAAGGTTTTGATACAGTCATTATGGGGCGAAAGACTTATGAGTTTGGCTACAAATTCGGATTACCACCGGGTCAGCCGGCCTATCCGCATATGCGTCACTACATTTTCTCGGATTCCCTAACACTGGAAAATCCTCACAATCTGGTGAAAGTAGTAAAACGAAGCACTACGACTGTCCAGCAACTAAAGCAGGAAGAAGGCACCAATATTTATCTATGTGGTGGTGGAGCTTTTGCTGGGTGGCTATTGGATGAAAAGCTTATTGATATTTTAAAAATCAAATTTAACCCAATTATTCTTGGTGGCGGCACCCCGCTCTTTGGTGGTTCTAGTGCAGTGACCAAACTTAACCAGATAGACAATCAGGAATTTGAAGGAGGCTTATCGCTTCGAACTTACCATATTCAATATTAATCGTAGCATTCGCACTTCTGATTCTAATGCCCAAACAATTTCCCAAATCTCTTTTTTAACATTTGATCGAATTATCAATTATCCACCTCAGACTCTGAATAAACTCCGAGGTGGCTGAGGACAATTTTCAATTGAACTGCTATGTTTGAAAGTTTTTTAAAAAGTCTAACTATCAATTTTGAAAAGATATTTCAGAACAACACCCTGGAAGATTATCTAATGGCTCTCGGGATAGTTCTACTAGGATTTATCCTTACCCGTATTCTCAGAGCAATTGTTGTTAAACAGCTAAGAAAGTTAACGAAAGCTACTGAAACTGATATTGACGATTATATTGTGGATAGTATTGGCCGGTTCGGGGTGCCGATTTTGTACTTTGTTTCGGTATACGTTGGGCTCAAATACCTCAGCCTAACCGAAACAGTCAATGAAGCAATCCGGATAGCCACGCTGGTAGTCATTACTTATTTTAGCGTTCGCTTTATTTCATCTGTGGTGCTGATGTTGCTGCGCACCTACGTGCGGCAGCAAGAAAATGGCGAAGAAAAAGTGAAGCAGCTTCGCGGGGTAATGCTAATATTTAATCTCCTAATTTGGGGGGCAGGCCTATTAGTGCTGCTAGATAATTTGGGCGTAAATGTAACCGCCATGGTGGCTGGTTTGGGAATTGGCGGTATTGCCATTGCCCTAGCTGCCCAGAATATTTTGGGCGACTTATTCAACTACTTTGTCATTTTTTTTGATCGTCCGTTCGAGATTGGTGACTTCATAATTGTAGATGATAAACTGGGAACCATAGAAGCTATTGGTATAAAAACTACGCGGGTAAAAAGCCTCTCGGGTGAACAGCTAGTCTTTTCTAATAGTGATCTTACCGGTTCGCGAATTCACAATTACAAGCGTATGCAGACGCGCCGGATCGTATTTAGCGTGGGGGTAATTTATCAAACCCCCTTCGAGCAGGTAAAAGAAATTCCTGAAATTCTGAAGCAGGCGGTTGAAAAGCAGGAACTAGCGAAGTTTGATCGCGCCCACTTCAAAGCTTACGGCGATTCTAGCCTCAACTATGAGGTGGTTTATATTGTTCAATCAGCCGATTTTAATGTATATATGAATGTGCAACAAGCTATCAACTTTGAGATATTTGCTGAATTTCAGCAACGAGGCATAGAATTCGCTTACCCAACCCGTACGTTATACATGGCTGGACAAGATTCAAACGACCAGGAAGAAAATACAAATCCTTACGAATCTCAATCTTAACATTAACTTCACACAGAGTTCACGGTAGGTTCACCAAGAGCACATTGTTGGTGTGTATGTGTACCTTTGACACAATTTGTAGAAACCTCATAAGAGACAAAAAACCTGTCGATTCATTCGGGAGGTTTTTTTTGTTATTCATCATATTCAATGTAGACTGTAAAATTCAACGAAGCTTGATTCCTCTGTTAAGGAACTTGTCAATTGAGCGGTTCCGAAGGTTTACCCACAGTGAAATGCTAAATTCATAGCCTCCGCTGAGTTTATTTTTTTATTGATGATAACGATCTGCCACAGTGATATAAGCCTACCCAAGACTTGCTAAATCAGATCGGCTTTATGGTGAGGTGCTAAAAATTAAACTTATATATACTGCTATTAAATAGTTTCAATTCGTTTTTTACGCAACCTTTAAATACTATCCTAAAACTACTATTGTACTCGTATAACCAAAACGCTATCTTCGGCACATAAATCTGACTGAGAAGATATGCCCACCACTGGGAACCTAAATAATCGGGTATTAATTATCGATGATGATGTTGACGTGCTACATTCAGCTAGAATGTTTCTAAAGCAACACTTTAAACATATTGATATACAGGAAGATCCTACGCAGATTAACTCACTAATTTCGCAAAACCACTACGATGTGGTGATGCTGGATATGAACTTCCGGCGGGGCGAGCATGACGGTCGGGAGGGACTTTATTGGTTAGAACGCATCCGCGAGATTGATCTGCAAACGGCGGTCATTCTAATCACTGCCTACGGAGATATTGAATTAGCCGTAGAAGCCATGCGATTGGGGGCCGCCAACTTTGTGTTAAAACCCTGGAAGAATCAGAAATTGCTGGAATCTATTGAAGCAGCTGTAAGCCGTCAACAAGCTCGGGGAAAAGTGAACCTCGTAAAATCCGCTACTAAGCCCGAAATGGTAGGGCAGTCGGAAGCGATGTTGCAAGTATTTGAGTTAGTACGGAAAGTAGCTCCTACCGAGGCTAACGTACTTGTTTTAGGCGAAAACGGCACTGGAAAAGATCTAGTTGCCCAGGCAATTCATCGTCAATCTGGTCGAAAAGATCAGTCTCTTGTGCGAGTAGATGTAGGAGCGTTGACTCCGACGCTGCTCGAAAGTGAATTATTCGGCCACGTGAAAGGTGCTTTTACCGATGCCTCTCACGATAAAGTTGG
>NZ_JBARYM010000431.1:0-4152 GCF_049647865.1 Tunicatimonas sp.
GAATATCCGCCCCCTTATAGCAAGGAACCACTGACCCGTGGTAATTTTTACGCAGGCGATATTCTAATTTAGAGGAGATACTACTCCCCTCCCGAAAGTAGATAAGACGATTAAGGCCTCGCTCGCCCAAAAGGCGGGGAATCAGCGTATCGTAATTCAACATAATATTATTTTTGTTGAATAAATTATGGAGACTGATCTCAATATTGTTACCGTCAACCAGAATCGCCACAGACTGGCTGATTCGTACGGGTGGTGGGGATACTTTACTCATAAAAAAATTAGTGAGAAATTGATGATGGACAGTTGACAGTTATATTAATTATCAACCGCGCGATGGCCACTATCTATTGTCAGTTGTCAACTACAAATTATACTTTTTCCTGGTTACCGGAGTCAATTGCTTTGTAGACGGCTTCTACCACTCGCATATCGCGCAACCCCTCTTCACCGGGCACCCGCATTGATTTGTCTTCCATTACACTCATCGCTTGCTCATCCATTTGCGTTGCTTGCTGATTGACTTGCGGATAATCAATTGGCCCCTCCTTACTTTCGCCAGCAATACCGCTATAGGCCGAAAACGGGTCTAGCTTAAACCATCCTTTATCTGCAGTTACGTTCAGGTAATTCATACTCATTCCAAAGCTGGTGTGCAGATTAGCTAACGCCCCACTCGGAAACTCTAGCTGAAACATAGTGGTTTCGTCTACCTCGGTAAATATTTCGGGGCGGGTAGTAAACGATTGAGCAGTCACGGCTACTGGCTCCTCACCCGTCACGTAGCGAGCCGCCTGAAGGGCGTACACTCCCATATCCATCATCGCTCCCCCTCCCATTTCTTTGTTTAGTTTCCAATGATCAGCCCGACCCTCGCGGTAGCCTGCTCCTGCGTTTACCATCTTCACCGGGCCAAATACTTCTTCCTGACCTAAGCGCATTACTTCCTGCGTATGCGGTTCAAACTGCATTCGGTAGCCGATAGAAAGTTTGCACTGATTATCTTCACAGGCTTTAATCATAGCCTCACACTCTTCCACGCTCGAGGCCATTGGCTTCTCACAAATAACGTGCTTCCCGGCTTTTGCCGCACGAATTACGTACTCAGCGTGCATAGCATTAGGCAGCACTACGTAGATAATATCTATGTCATCATTATCGGCAATGGTATCATAATTTTGGTAGTTGTAGATATCCTGATCTTTGATACCATACTTTTCCGCCCAAATTTTTTCTTTTTCAGGAGTACCGGTAACCACCCCGGCTAAATAACAATTTTCGGTTTCTTGTAAGGCGGGGGCCAGCACCTGACTACTATAGTAGCCTAATCCTACTAGCGCAATGCCCATTTTTTCCTTAGGTTTCAGCCCTACGAAACTGATATTTTTGTTCCAGATGGCCGGAGTAACCGCCAGAGCACTAGCTGAGGCAGTTTGTTTAATAAATTGACGGCGAGAAGGTTGAGATTGTGTTTTCATTGTAGTGTTAAGTCAGCTATACGAGTGAAGATAGTATTTAGCACGTAAAAAATAGATAGTCGGGGCCCAAAAATCACATATCCTGATAGAGCCGCACCCCCGGTTCTACCTCACCTCTCCGTAACTGGTTAACCAGTTGATGAGCTTGGCGAGTTACTTCGGGCAGACGATAACGAGTGAGACAGGTACTTACAATTGAAAGGGAACTCTCCAAATCAGTAAGGTGCCCCGGCGAAACATAAATAGGCGCTACATTATCCCGCGATCGGAGTGCAACGCCAATAACTTCCTGATTATCGTAGATCAGCGCGTGTGATTTTGCTTCCGTTGTCAAGGTTTCATGCATACCAACTAGTAACTTTTTAGCGCACCCAATAGTAGGTTTGTTCACCCAGACCCCGAAATGAGAAGCAATTCCCAGGCGACGGGGATGAGCGATTCCGTGCCCATCTAATACTACTACATCCGGTTTAGTGGGTAACTGATTCCAGGCTTCCAACAGGGAGGGCATCTCTCGGAACGACAACAAGCCCGGCACATAAGGAAACGTAGACTTGGTAGTGACCAGCGAGTGTCCGCATACCTTAAGAGAGGGCAACTGGAGAATAACGATGCCCGCATGAAACACATCAGAGCCCCGGTCAAAGGAAATATCGGCCCCCGCTACGTATTGAATGGAATCAAGCAGAGGTTCAATCCGTACCTTTTCCCGGATATTACGCTGAATCTTTACTGCTTCAGTTGGGCTGACATCCCAGGGGTGCAATGGTATTGGCATTCGTTTAACGTTTGATGTTCACCGTAGTAAAAAATCAACAGGGTTCAAATAATTCTTACACCCGTAAGGCAAAGCTAGTAAATGATTATACAAATCAAGGAATACTTTTCATCTTTGTTACGTCTTCAGCAATGAAGGTTTGTTGCATCTGCGACTTAGTCTCAGTGCAGCAGTAGAATTGTTTCTCATAGTTTAGGTAGTTTTGGAAAAGCCTGCTCGCATTGCGAAGTAGGTTTTTTTTATTCTAAAATAACAAATTCTCAGATTGCATGCTCTCTTGCGATAGCAATGAGTGCCCTTGTCAATGAAGTAACTTATACTTTTTGTGTATATTCTAGCCAGAATGTGATCGCGTATATGCGCTGCTAATAGTTACGATAAACTTCGAGTACGAGAATTTTAAATTATTCATTGCCCACAACCTATAATGAAATATACGTACTTACTAATAATTATGGCGGTAGTTATCTCTACCAGCGCAATCAGTCAAGATACCTACCAGGTGAAAATATATCCTGAAGCAGGTGAGGCCTTTGCTCACGCCGAGTACACTCTCTGGGTTCCGGAAGGCTTAGATGAAGTACAGCGCATCATTTTACACCAACATGGCTGTGGAGAAAATGCTCAAATTGCCGGACAGACCGTCACCGATGATCTTCACTGGAAGTTACTAGCCGAGAAAACCAATGCCGCCTTGCTAGGTTCCAGCTTATGGCCCCAAAATGAATGCGTTGACTGGTGCGATCCCAACAATGGAACCGAACGAGCGTATTTACAGGCACTGAATGAACTAGCCAACCTCAGTAGTCATGCTGAAGTTGCCGAGGTGAATTGGGTAATTTGGGGGCACTCAGGGGGTGGTTTTTGGACTCAATCTATGCTTCAAAAGTACCCCGAACGGTTTGAGGCTGCTGTACTTCAGTCGGCTGGCTTTCGCCGTCGGGAAAATCGAGATACTGCGCTCCAAAGTGTCTCCTACGCTACTAATGTTCCGGTACTGATTCACGTAGGTATAGAAGAAAAAGGACACGAGCGTTTCAATGGGCTGTATGAAGATGGGGTAAGAACTTTCGCTTTGATGCGGGAGAAAGAAGCTCCAGTTACGCTAATCATCGACCCGGCTACTGGTCACGGCAGTGGTAACACCCGGTACTTAACTATTCCCTGGATTGCTGCGGTTCTTGAGCAAAAAGAAGAAACTGAGGTTATTTGGCCAACCGAGCATAGTGAGCAGGGTAACTGGTTTCCCAGTCAGATTATCGCTGCCAAAGGGGAGGTATTTTCTGAGCTAGGAAATGTTCCCGATTTCACCCATCCGAAACAGGCCCCAGGAAAGTTACAGGCAGAAAAAGCAGCGCAAGGCGTTAAGCTCACCTGGGAAGCTACCCCCGACTGGGAAAGCGGAGTAAAAACCTTTCGCATCTACCGAAACGGTAAATTACTGCCCCCGTACACCGCACCTGCTCGCGAGGAAGGCAAGCTTACCGAATACTACCGAGAGCCAAAGTACAGCGATACTCCTGGGCGTCCATTAGCCAATATGGAATACATAGATACCAACGCACCATCCGGCGAAGCCCACCGCTATCAAGTCAGCTTAGTAAATTGGTCTGGATTAGAATCACCTAAAAGTCAGGCTATTGAAGTAGATTATCAGACTGTATCTAAAGGTCAGTAGTCAAACTCAAACAAAAGTCTAGAGATTGTAAGCAAGCACTCTACTACTTCTTAGGGCTGCTGTACTTCTACCCAGTTTCCTTCCGAACGGACATTCATTGTGTTGTCGTACATTGCTTCGCAATAGATACCCGGCTGATAGAATCGTCCGATATACGCAGCGTTTAGCACAAATGTAAATGTCTTGCGCTCTCCGGCAGATAAGTCAAAGTAGGTATA
>NZ_JBARYM010000432.1:0-3270 GCF_049647865.1 Tunicatimonas sp.
TTTATTGTTTATCCTAATTTGCGATGAGCGAAACATCAGTTAGGTAAGTGAGTAGTGTACGGTTTCATTTGACTATGATAAAAGTTAAGGTGGCAAGCCACTCAAGTTATCCTTCAGACGAGAGGAAACTTATTACTCATATTGCCGGATAAAATTAATGACTGTGTTAGCGAAAGCTTGCGGTTCTTCGTAATTGGGCGAATGGGCCGAATACTCGAAGATTCTTAGAAATTTGTCCGGGGCTGGAGTTCCTAAATACTGATAAGTATGCTCAGCCAGCACTACTGGAAATACTTTATCGTGCCGCCCCCAGCAAAGAAGCGTAGGTACAGTGATCCGATGGAGCTGATCCGTCAGATCTAGCCCCTGGTCTAAGAATTGGAAATTATAAGGTGCAAAGAAATACGCCGTTGAAATTGGCGAATGAAAGAGCAACTTCGTAAAAGGAACCGAAAGAGAGTCGCTTTTCGGATCATAATCATACCCATTGGCGTGCGCAACAAAGGTGTAGTGCGCATCGTCATTAATACCTACTATCGGATTTTGCTGATACCAGTGGATGGCGAAATTCCAGAATGACTGATCCTTGCCCTCGGCTATTTCCTTCTTCGCAAAATCTATCATCATCTCACGAGACAATGAGTTAGCGGTATTCCAACTATGCCCACCGTCGATTTCTATCCATCCCCTGATATCTGACTGATGCTTTGTTAGATAATTCGTTCCCAATGCTCCGCCCCAGGAATGACCCATCAGAAAAATACTGGGCTGATCGTACTTCACATGAATCAACTGCACCAACTGATTTAGATCTTCGGTAAACTGCTCCATTGTTGCGTCTTCCATGGAAGGGTTACCCTGACTCATTCCACACATCCGCTGATCCCAGTATACAATAGCATACGATTTCTCTATCAACTGGTGCGATGGAAAAATGGTGTAGTACTGAGAGGACCCACCGTCAGGACCCCCGTGCAGCATAATGATAAAAACTTTAGAATCTTTGTTTCCTTTTATCCACACTGGCATAATAGCTTCTTTATTTTCCAGGTAGAAAAAATCGCCTTCGTTAAACATTTCCTGTTCTTGGCAGGCCAGTTGTAGAAAAGAAAGTAGGATCAGAATCCATGAAATAGCGCGAATGGTTTTCATAAGGGTACAATAAATCCAGTGTTCATAGCAAAATGCGTTAAGTAATATCCATTGAAGGGGGCTTTCCAGAAAATCTCTGGCCGGGCGAAAACTTTGATAGATTTACCGTGAATCTTAATTCCATTGTAACCTATTCCCAATGCCACTGAAGGCATAATTTTTCCGCTACCTGATCTTTTATTTTCTACAACAGCTCCGTTGGGTAAAATTCGATAAACCGCTCCACCCTGAGGGCGCTGACGCAAATAGCCTATTCCCACAAAGTTCTCCAGCATAAACTTACCCCCTAGTAGAAGTCGTTGGCCTACTTGAAGCCGGGCGAAAAAGGACGTATTATTTCTTGGATGAAGATAGCCCCCAACGCTCACCGACCAAACCAGTTGATGCTTCGGTGATTGCAAGGGATAATGCTCCACTCCTAGTGCTAAACCAGGATGGGTGAGCGTTTCTCCAAAATAAGAAACTGAAACCGCCTTAGTGGCAAGTTCTTCGGTCTGTGCGTTAGCTAGTACATAGCAAAATAGGAGCACAACGAAAGTCGGGTACTTTATCATTAATTTTTTACTTTATATGAGTTGCGTGTAACTACGTGTTACCTGTCGCCGAGGGAGGGTCAAGCAGAAGTGCTTTGCGTTGATACCAGTTACTTGCTGACGCTCTAAGATTGTCTTCATTTTGTTAGAGTTGAGGGTTAAAGCGTAGTGAAGATTACTTCCTCACACGTAAATTAGTATTGATTAAATTAATGGAATACTATGCCCGCGTGCCGATCGAATAATCGACGAAACCTAGCTTGCTTCATCATTGGTTCTACTCGCTTGGTTCCTGGTAGCGGTTCGCCCTTATAAGGCCGCTCGGTAGTGAATGTGTTTAACGTTTTCATAATTTGTTTCTATTTATTTTAGGCTAATACTGATTACCTTTTCTGGAAAGGCTATGAAACAAAAGTACGGGGATAGATTATGACAGATAAATTTTAAGGGTGAACATAAGGTGAACGTACTACCGATTTGAAGTAGACAAAGTGTATACATGAAACACAGAAAAGCTCTTATACAGGCTATTAAGGAAGATTATTCGCTCAAATTACCGAAAGAAAAAAACTGTTTAATTCATTGAGCTAAGCGAATAAATATCCATATCGGTCTATCACCTCTGTTAATTTTCTGCCACTATTTAGCCCTAATCTCGTATTTTGGGTGTACACCTGTATTTCAAACTTTGTAATCACAGTTTTTCTCAGTAAACACTTGATAGTCAGTATTATATAAGATGATGTACACCTGTTGTCTACTGGCTATGTTCACCTATTGTCTACTTCATTTTGCATCTAGTTAGCGGGGAGTTGTCTAGCTTAGCGATGTACTACTAATAAATCATTATGTTTTTTAATCAATGCCTGATTATACTTACTTGCTTAGGCTTCGCGACACAACTAAGCTGGGCGCAATCATTACCCAACATCCATTCCCAACTAGCAACACTGAGTAGTGACTCGGTACGAATCGACTTTTTAAAACAGCAGATTGACAGTCTCTACCGCTTAGAACCGGAGCGGGCTTTAGCGTATACCAACTTGGCAGATTCGCTACTTGGATCTACAAAAAAATTTGCGAAGCAGCTAGATTTGAAAGCTACCCGAGCAGTTATTTTACGTGAGATGGGTAGATTACAGGAGGCCCAAGAAGTATTGCAAACGGCTCTCGCTCATCCGTCCGCTTCTGAGATCTCTCCCGCAATAGCGTCAGCCCGAGTTCGAATTCATACGGGATTGGCGATTATCTACCGCCGTCGGGGCGATTTGTTAGCCTCCGTAGCGGAGAGTCAGCGGGCTATTCGCCAACTAGATAGTTTGATACGACTACAGCCTAGCGAGAAAATCTATTTCAAGCATCAGTCGGATGCCTATACTGGCCTAGCGATTACCTACGCCCGTTCGGAAAACTACCCACTATCTAACGAGTATTTTCGTCGTGCGCTTAGCTTAGATCAGCAAATTGGTAACGTACAAAAAGTAGACGGAACATTATTTAATTTAGGGTCTAACTTTTATAAAACTGAGCAGTACGATTCAGCCGAATTTTACTGGAATTCCGTTATCAACCGCACTGATACTAC
>NZ_JBARYM010000433.1:0-3179 GCF_049647865.1 Tunicatimonas sp.
TCGGTGGGGCAGGCTCTTACCGGACGAGTGCCCGGCGTAATTACCGTGAGCACTACCGGTAGACCAGGCGAAGAAGACCCTGAAATTTTTATTCGGGGTAGAAGTACCTGGAACGGCAGTGGCCAGCCGCTAGTGCTGGTCGATGGGATTGAGCGGAGCATGAACGATGTCAACATCAATGATATTGAGAAAATATCGGTGCTAAAGGATGCTTCGGCTACCGCAGTTTTTGGGGTAAAAGGAGCGAACGGAGTAATCCTTATCACCACCAAACGAGGGCAAAAGGGCAAGCCCCAACTATCGTTATCGGTTAACTCGGCCTTCAAAACTCCGTCTAGAATTCCGCGAAAACTTGGTGCTTACCAAGGTTTAGCCGTGGCGAACGATGCCATTGAACGGGAGGTGAGTGGCATTGAAGAATCCTGGGCGGATTATACTCCCCGGGCAATTATGGAGCGGCACCGTAACCCCGCTGATCAGTTTGAGCGCGAGCGGTACCCCGATATAGATTGGGCGGACGTGGTGCTTAAGGATTTCGCGATGGATCATAACGTGAATCTCTCAGTACGCGGGGGCAGCGATTTTGCTCAGTATTTTGGGGCACTCTCGTACCAACGGGTAGGCGATATATTTGATGCTGGTTCTTATGATAACGGACGGACTTATCAACCTAACCTGGGCTACGACCGCTTTAACTACCGCAGTAACGTTGATTTCGATATTACCAAAACCACTCGCGTGTCGGTTAACCTCTCCGGCTTCTACGGTATACAACGAACGGTAGGTAATGATGATATGCGGCTAGTGTACTCTAGCCTGTACGGTATGGCCCCTACACTATTCTACCCGATCCACGAAGATGGAACTTACGGAGTAGACCCAGCCGATATCTGGGATACGACCAACCCGCTAATGGTGATGACAACCAAAGGGTCTCCTCAGAATCACCGGATTCAGGTGAACTCGGATATTATGCTGGAGCAGGACCTGGACTTCCTGTTAGAAGGACTTACGTTCAACGGTCGGTTAGCCTACGATAACAATTTCCGGGGCAACGGCGGAGTGAGAGAGAATAATCCGGGCGGGACGGATAACGTAATCTTTAAGCGCTATCTCGACAATGGCGAAGAGTTGTTCATCACCCCTCCGGGCGACAACCAGTTTGATTTCGTAACCCAGCCCTGGTACTACGACCCTATTGATATGAATAATGGTGATGTAGAACGTCGGCTGTTCTATCAGTTCTCGCTAAACTATGAACAGACTTTTGGGGGTAAGCACAATACCAACGTGCTGCTGCTCATGAACCGCGAGGAGTACGCTAAAGGCTCGATGTTTCCCCGCTACCGGGAGGACTGGGTGGCTCGGGCTACGTACAACTACGACGAGCGCTACTTTCTGGATGTGAACGGTGCTTACAATGGCTCGGAGCGCTTCGGGCCGGGATACCGCTTTGAACTCTTTCCTTCGGCCGCCGTAGGTTGGGCAATTTCCAATGAGCCGTTTATGCAGGGAGCTAACTGGCTGGATATGCTAAAAATTCGCGGTTCCTACGGAGTAGTAGGAGATGATGATATTAACGGACGCTGGGGCTACATCTCGCAGTGGGCTTCCGGGGGGCAGGCCTTTATGAATAATGCTAACCCTTGGGGGCAACGGTCGCCCTACACCTTCTACCGGGAAGATGTGATTGGCAATCCTAATCTCCGTTGGGAAACGTCTACCAAAGCCAATATTGGGTTTGACCTCACGCTCATGAATAATTTAGTTACGGCTACGGTCGATGTTTTCCAGGAAGAGCGTAACGATATTATTGTTCAAGGTAACGACCGAAGTGTTCCATCGTTCCTAGGATTTAGTGCTCCTGACCTGAATGTGGGCCAAACTTCAGTAGAAGGAATTGAAGTTGCGTTAGGGTTCAACCATTACGTAAACCCAAATCTGAAACTATGGTCGAACATCAACTTCACCCAGGCCCGCAGTAAAATTGTGTTCCGCGAAGAACCTGCTTTACTAGATGATCACCTCAAGACCGAAGGCTTTCCGATTGGCCTGTACAAGCGAGCAATCAACGGCGAATTTATGACTAGTTGGGACGATATATACATGTCGGTGCCCCTAGTGAACGATATGCAGTACCGTCGCCCGGGTTACTTTGACATGGTAGATTTTGACTCGGACGGTCGCCACGATGGTAATACCGACCGGGCTCCCTATGGCTATCCGCAACAACCCATCAATACCTGGAACTGGACGGTAGGAACTGACTTCCACGGCCTATCGGTGATGGTGCAGTTTTACGGAGCCTTCAACGTGACCAAACAGCATACTGTCTGGGATTTTCACAAAAACACTCCTCTGTTCTTCGAGCACAATATTGATTACTGGACCGTAGATAATCCCAATGGTGAAGAGGTGCTGCCGGACTGGAAAGGGGGCGCCGCTACCGATTCTTACCGAAATTACTTCGATGCTTCGTTTGCCCGATTGAAGAATGTGGAGATCGCTTACAATTTTCCGGGACAAAACGGAACTAGCTACAAGGTATTTGTCGGCGGAAACAATTTGCTTTTTTGGTCCCATTTGCCCGATGATCGGGAGAGTAATCGGGACAATGGTGAAGCCCACGTGCGGGGCGATTACCCTACCTTCCGCCGCATTAACCTTGGCTTTAACATAAACTTTTAAAGAAGACCCACAATGAATAAATTCTGTATAAAAATAGCGAGTATACTGGGTAGTCTTCTGCTGATTACTACCTCCTGCGAAGATTATCTCGATAAAACTATAGAAACCAATCTGGACCAAGAAGAAGTGTTCAAAAACTTCGTAAATGTTCAGGGATTTGTAGAAGAAATGTACGCTATGGTGGTGAACTACGGCACCGCCACTCACTGGCAAAGCTATATGTGCTACGGGGATGATGCCGTTGGCAATCAAAACTGGCAGTTTGACTATCGTATTGATCAGGGCCGCTACTGGAACTGGATGAACGATATGGGTTCGTTCTTTTACGAAAACCCCGCTAATACTGCCGATGGTTTGCCGTTTAACCGGGCGGGTATCTGGCAAAGCAGTTGGGCGGGTATTCGCAAAGCCAATCTGGTCATCGAAAGTGCCGATCTGATCGTGGATGCCACCCAGGAAGAAAAAGATGTGCTGCTGGGACAGGCGTACTT
>NZ_JBARYM010000434.1:0-5672 GCF_049647865.1 Tunicatimonas sp.
GTTACGTAAAAGGTGAAAATCCGTAAATTCTTGCATAGCTAAGGACTTGGGCAAGAAGTAGCAGAAAAAGTTATAAGATAATGGGAGCTTTGGGGTGATAATATCAACCCAGCATTTGTCATGAGAAAACAATCATTGCCCGCCCAACTAGAGCGTATTCGTTTACTTTCTGAGGGAGTAAAGCAGAACCCCGAAATTAAGAAGAAGCTAGCAACGGTAAGTTTTACCGATAAAGATATACAACGGGGTATTGACCTTCTTCAAATGGTGGAAAGCTGCAAAACCCGGCAGAGTATGGGAAAAGGTGCTCAAAAAGCGATTACCCAATCTTTTAGCCAGCAGCAGGCTCAGATTAATGAGCAGTATCTGTATCATCTGAGTATTGCTAAAATTGCGCTCCGTAATGATCTCAGTCTGTGGGATGTGCTGCATCTTAACGGTCGTCGGGAAACCACCGTAGCGGGCTGGTTCAACCAAGTGCGAGCGTTTTACGATAACATCGCCTTAGCGTCAGCTTCTATGAAAAAACACGGTGTATCGGCTGAAGAGCTTACGCAAAGTCGGCAGATGCTAGAGGTGGCCGTTCAGCTCCGGGTAGACCAAGCTCAAAAGAAAAGCGAAACCCAGTCGGCTACCCAAGAACGTCAGCGCTTAGTTGCCGAGCTTCAGCGATGGGAGAGTGACTTACGCTATCTAGCCAAGTTTGCCCTCAAAGATGATCCTCAGCAGCTAGAGGCACTAGGTATTGTGGTACCAGCTTAGAATAATGTTTTCAATAAAACTAAAATGGAAAATATGAACAGCCCTCTTGAAGAAAACCAAAGCGGTGATAGCAGTAATAATTTTAAGATATACTCAAAGAAAGCAATTTTAGGATTTTCTATCTTCTTTTCTACCATTTTTGGGGCTGTTTTATTAATGACTAATTTAAGGGGCATTGGTCAGGAAAAGCAAGCAAATATCATTTTGCTCTGCTCGATCATTTATACTGCACTAACAATCTTTTTAGTTAACCTTCCGGAAAACCAAAACTCAGCTTTGACTTATTTGTGTGATATGGTAGGAGGGTTCGTTTTATCAGAGGTTGTTTTTAAAAAGAACTTTCCGAACGATGAAACTATAAAGAAAAAGAAAATATGGAAGCCTTTGATTATTTCCATTCTGATAACAGTGCCATTTATATTAGCACTGATATATAGTTCATGAAGAACCTGTAGAAAGAAGAAGGAAAACAGTTTTGCTACCTTTACCTTTTGAAAATAGAACCACTTATTCCCGCGCATAAGCCACTTTCCCATCTACAATGGTATAATCCACCTCAGTAGTTAAAATTTCCTCTTCGGGCACTTGCATGATGTCTTGGGAGAAAACAGTGAAGTCTGCCAATTTGCCCACTTCAATAGAACCCTTAATTTCTTCTTCAAAGGCTCCGTAGGCAGCATTCCAGGTGTAGGTTTTAAGGGCTTCTTCCCGGCTCATGCGTTGGCCGGGTTCGTAGCCACCTTCCGGCATGCCCTTCAGGGTTTTGCGGGCTACTGAGGCGTAGAAGCTGGCCAGTGGATCAACCGGTTCTACCGGGGCGTCGGTGCCGTTGATGATGATTGCTCCGGAATCAATCAACTTGCGCCAGACGTAAGCTCCTTCTTCAATCCGATCTTTGCCCAACCGCTCAATCGCCCAGGGGCGATCCGAAGCCATATGCACTGCTTGCATGGCCGGAATTACTCCCAGTTCACCAAAGCGAGGAATATCGGCACCACTAATATGTTGCGCGTGTTCAATACGGTAGCGATGGTCTTCGGCCTTATCGGGGAACTGCTCAATTGCGGCTTCGTACTGGTTCAGCACTTCCTGATTAGCCCGGTCGCCAATGGCGTGGGAACATACCTGAAAGCCGTACTGCAATCCCTGCTTCGCGATCTCACCAATAACGGGTACCGGTGTAGTTTCGTGACCGTATTCGCCGGGCATATCGGAGTATTCTTTTAGCAACCAAGCTCCCCGGGATCCGAGAGCCCCGTCGGTGTATAGCTTAATGCTGCGCAGGGTTAAAAAGTCGTTACCCAATCCAATCTCGGGACCTTTCTCGTAGTACTCTTGCAGCAGCGTACTATCCCGGCCACTGAGCATGGCGTACAGCCGAACCCTCAGTTTTCCTTCTTCAGCTAACTGTTTATACAGTTGTACTACATCTTGCGTAATACCCGCATCGTGAAAACTGGTGATACCGTGGGCTAAGCACTCATCCATCGCGAGTTCCGCCGCCCGTAGATAACTTTCTAGCGTACGCGTGGGAATGTGTTGGGTCACTAACCCCATTGCGTTCTCATTAAATACCCCAGTAGGATTACCTAGTTCGTCGCGGAACACTTCGCCCCCCGCTACTTCACCCAGTTGAGCACCTTCCTGCTTAATATTCATCACCCCGGCTAGCTCCATCGCCCTTTGATTGGCAATAGCCGCGTGACCACTTGCGTGACGTAAGTAGACCGGATTATCGGGGGCCGCTGCACTTAGCAGATCGTGGGCAGGAAATCCGTGGAGCATTTTACCGGGTAGCGAGTCCCACTTATCCTGATGCCAGCCTCGTCCGGTAATCCATACGCCGGGGCGCGCTTCAGCGGCAGCTTGGGCTACCATATCGGCTATTTCTTCAAAACTACGAACGGCTAGTAGATCCAGGTTCATTTTATTTTCTCCGATACCCAAAAAGTGAGCGTGTCCTTCGATAAGACCGGGAGTCATCGTCTTTCCGGCTAAGTCTAGCACTTCGGTTTCTTCATTAATCCATGCTTCGGCATCGGCACTGCTACCCACAAATGCAATTTTACCGTCTACTACGGCTACCGCCTCAGCCTGGGGTTGGGCTTCGCTAACCGTATAGATGGTTCCGTTATGGATAACCAGATCAGCCGAATTTTGCTGTTGGCAGCTTAGAGTAAAGATGAATAGGGAAGTAAGGAAGCAGTAGGATAAAGTTCGTAGCATATTATTGACAGGTTAGATGAGTAAAATTATGATTCATGCGTTAATACCCAAACATTTGCAGGTAATAAGTTGCTATTACCATCGATTATAATAGATCTATTTAAAATTTCAATGTGACCGTTATGGCGAGAAAGACTTTTCCGACCGACTAAAGATCTAAATGGGTTACTTTGTCAAGAAATCCCCCTGCGCCCCCTTTACCAAGGGGGAGAGCAAGAATATGTACATTAATGCTCAAGGAAGACAAGTCAACTCGTATGCCTTCCCCCTTTAAAAAGGGCCGCCATGGAATGGGGTTAGGGGGATTTCAATACGATCTGTTCAACTATGGTGCTCTCAAAAACTTTAAGTGAGCTAGGTATGCTTGGGTAAATATTACAGGTTAATATTTTGCTTTCCCGGTTGTAACTCAGTTTGCTGGCCCTGCCAATGGAATGTTCCGGTAACTTCCTTTGGTAACTCAATCTCAGCCTGAATTCCATCTTTCCCTCTTCGGTTTAGTTGAACACTGATGGTGCCGGCTGGATGAGGCATTTCTCCTTTTATCTTGGTCAGACTGCCTAGGTTGGGCGCAATACGGACTTCGGTAAAGTGAGGGGCGGTAGGAGTGATGCCGCAAACGGTGGCTAGGTATTCGTACAGCGGACTGGCACTCCAGGCGTGGCAATCGGAGCGGGTATCTTTATCGTGCTCGGCGAAGGTAGTCAATCCTTCCGTCAGCATATTCTTCCAAATATCCTGATGCTCTACAAAGTACTCTCCCAAACCTGCTTGCTGCATTGCCCGGTGCAGATAAAACCGAAAGTAGATATAGCATTGGGCTAATGAGGTATCGGCTACGGTTCGCTCCATCAGGGGCTGCCATTCCTCTTCCGGTGCGGTCTGGGTGAGCACCGCAAAAATATTGGTGTGCTGGCTGAAACGTTCCTTTTCGGGGGTATCGGCGTACAACTGCCGAGATTCATCGTAACTAGTTTCCTGCACTGCCTTCTGAATCCGATCCGCAATTCGCTGGTAATGGTCGGCAAATTCGGTAAGGTCAAAGTAGTTATACAGTTCAATAGCCTGCTGAAGAGTGTAAAGATACTGTAGCGTAATCAGCGTGGAGTGTCCATCCTGCGCTCCGGGTGGCGTACCCCGATCAAACTCGGGGATGGCATCTACGTAGTTCCACCAGGGCATTCCCTTGAGCAGATTATTCGTGTCTACGTAGGTTTCGTACCACTGCAAAACTCGGGTCATTCCGGGGACAAATTGCTCCACAAAGTCGTCATCCTCTCGGTGCATATGGTAGTCGTGCAGCATACTGATCCAAAACAGTGCGTAGGGTGGAATGTACTGGGGCAGACCCGAGGGGTAGCGGCTCATCGTAATCCCTTCGTTCGTAATAGAGTTAGCAAACTGAAACAGTGCATTACGCATCAGTCGATCGTCGCCGTCTACGTACAGCGAGATGAGGGCCTGAATTCGGGTATCGCCAATGTATTGCAACTGCTCGTAGTAGGGACAGTCCATGTAGGTTTCCAGTGCACAAAGGCGAGCGGTGCGCCAGCTTACGTCCCAAATACTATCCATTACCGGTTCATTCGTCTGAACTAAGGCAGCTTGTTCAAACGGGTAAGCCGTGAACTGATGGCTCAGGTCTTCCAGCACCAGAGGTTCGTCTCCGGTTTTAATATCCAACTGAAGATACCGGAAGGTACGTATCCACAGCGGTTGAAACGTTCGGTTTTCGCCGCCGTCGGGTAGGAAAATGTCATAAAAACCAACAATCTCTTTTCCTTCGGTTTCATTACGGTTGCCCTTCTTCTGATTTTCATCGTACAGTGCTTCAGCGTAGGTTACTTTAATCTCGCTACCAGCTCCGCCACTAACCGTAATTTCAGGATACCCCATCGTCAGATAGGTTTGATCTAACAGAATAGTCGCTTGCTGCTGAGCGGGGATTGTAACCGGTTGGTTGCCCCGAAGAAAAGCGTTATCTACTGCTACTGAGCTTCGTTCTACTTCGGCTAAGCGTTCGGTCTTCTCTTCCAACATAGGAATATTACGCGGATAAAGATTGATGGCCCCATCGCCGTAGCCGTAGCGAAATCCGTAGGGGCGACCCACAACCCTTGCGCTAGGAGCAACCCATTCGCCGTTTGAAGAATAGTTGAGCGTTTCCCATCCCCAGGGGTATTGGCTACCGTCAACCCGGTCGCAGGCCCCGGAGGCATAGTAGCCGTACACGGTGAAATCTGCCTGTGTCAACGGAGAGTACGCCTGATTATGATACACATGCCATTGTTTAGGGTTAGTATTGACGATAGCTTCAGCTTTAGTATTTCCCTGAACAATTAAACCCGTACGAAAAGTATGCTGCGCAACTGGCGCATCTTCAGCAAAGTTCCAGACAACTGCGGCTAATACATTTTCTCCCGACTGAAGTAAATCAGCAATATTATATGACTCAAAGCGGTAGTGCAGCAGATCGCCCCGGGCGGGTCCTCGTCCTAGCAATTCTCCGTTTACGAAAAACTGGTAGCGGTTCTCGGCCGATATGTGAATCACAAACTCTTCTGGGACATCTTCCAATGAGAACGTATTGCGGAAGTGCTGAACGCTATATTCTTGCAAACTCACTTTGGGGTGAGCAATCCACTGGGCCGACCATGCCCGCGAGAGAAGGTTTTCGTTAATAT
>NZ_JBARYM010000435.1:0-6216 GCF_049647865.1 Tunicatimonas sp.
GTTCAGGGGCAGACCCCTCACTTCGACTATATCTGCCAGTCAGTGGCGCAGGGCATTAAGGATGTGTCCCTAAAATACGATAAGCCAGTCATTTTTGGAGTGTTAACTACATTAGACCAGAAACAAGCGCTTGACCGAGCGGGCGGTAAACACGGAAACAAAGGCGATGAGGCGGCACTAACGGCTATCAAGATGCTAGGGTTTAACGAATAGGAGCTTGGGGCCAGGGAGCAAGGTGTTAAGTGATAGGATAAGTCGCATAAACTCCCCGCCCCAAGCCCCCGGCAATTGAACAGTCGAACCATTTAACAATTGAACTATCATTCCCTATGAAAGTCTTAAAATTTGGCGGTACTTCGGTAGGTTCACCGGAACGGATGCACCGGGTCGCTGAATTAGTTACGCAATCATCCGAACCAAAAATTGTGGTACTATCTGCTGTATCGGGCACAACCAATACGCTAGTACAGATCGGAAAAGCACTACAGTTGAAGCAGGTAGACGAAGCCAATCGCCTGACTACTGACTTAAAAGAACACTACAACTCGTTTTGCCTCGGATTGCTAGCTGAGAAAAGTGCTCGAAAAGAGAGTAAGGCAATTCTTGAATCTCATTTTGAAATCCTCAGTGCTATAATCCAGAATCCGTTTAGTGCGGACGCAGAAAAAGAGATACTGGCGCAAGGCGAATTGCTTTCTACCAAGCTGTTTACCGCTTACTTAAAATCTCAGGGTATGCCAGCTGTACTACTGCCGGCACTAGAATTTATGCGGATTGATGCCAATCAAGAGCCAGACGAAGCATTTACACAAGAACGGCTGAAGGCATTATTAGATCAGTATTCCGATACTAAGCTATTTATCACTCAGGGTTACATTTGTCTGAATAGTCAGAACCAGATTGATAACTTGCAACGAGGAGGTAGCGATTATACGGCTTCTCTAATTGGAGCGGCAGTAAAGGCAGAAGAAATTCAAATCTGGACAGACATTGACGGGATGCACAATAACGATCCACGTATTGTGAAAAGAACCTTCCGCATCGATAGACTCTCATTTGACGAAGCGGCTGAACTGGCATATTTTGGGGCAAAAATACTGCATCCGTTCACCATTCGTCCGGCTCAGCGGGCTAATATACCGGTGCGCTTACTAAATACGATGGATGCCCAAGCCCCCGGCACATTAATTTCTGACCATCAGGAAGATCGGCCCATTACCGCCGTAGCGGCCAAAGATGGCATCACTGCCATTAAGATTAAGTCGTCAAGAATGTTATTAGCGTACGGATTTCTACGGAAAGTTTTCGAGGTCTTCGAGAAGTATAAAACATCAATTGATCTGATTACCACTTCGGAAGTAGGTATCTCGCTGACTATAGATGATCAGCAGTACTTATCAGATATTCTACAAGAGCTAGAAACCTACGGTCAAGTAGAAGTAGATAGTAACCATACCATTGTGTGTGTGGTTGGCAATATGCCATTCCAGAAAGTAGGCGTACTGAAAAAAATTGTGGACGCCATTGATGATATTCCGATACGGATGCTTTCTTACGGGGGCAGTAGGTTTAATATTTCGCTGCTTATTGACAACCAGTATAAAGTGGAGACACTCAATCGCTTAAATGAGCATATTTTTACTTTTCCCAACCAATAAAATCCGTATCTTACTAATTCACCACTAATCTGTTTACCATGCGAGCTACCCTGTTTTTTCTAAGCTGTTTTTTCTTGATAAGTACCCTAGCCACGAGTCAGGACTTCCGGGGTCTGGATAAAAGCCCTCTAGATATTGCTTACTATCCTGATAATTTCGCTCACGACCGTGAACCGGGAGACGAGCCCATGATGAAAGTTACTTACAGCCGCCCGCAACTAAACGGTCGTACCATACTAGGCGATAAGGAGCCCTACGGAAAAGTATGGCGCACCGGAGCTAATGAAGCCACCGAAGTGAAAGTATTTCAAGATGTAATGGTTGGTGGAAAAAAACTATCGGCGGGTACCTACTCTCTATTTACCATTCCAAATGAAGATAAGTGGACGGTCATCTTTAGTTCCGACCTCGATTACTGGGGTGCCTATCGCTATGATGAGAGCAATGACGTACTTCGGACTGAGGCTACGGTAAGTTCGCTGGAGGAGTCGGTAGAGGCATTTACCATTCAGTTTGACGATGACGCAATGCGAATGGCTTGGGGAGAAACTATGGCTGAACTACCGATTTCAATGAGTAATAATTAATGAATAATAAAGGACATTAATCACCCACCATCAGTCATTATTCATTAAAACGAACCATATGCCCAAATACACTAATCCCAATCAACGGGGAAGAAATGCTGAATTATCTACTGTTGGCGAAGCTCTCAGCCAATTACTGGATACCTATCAATTAAAAGCTAAGTACGAGCAGACTCAACTCATTCAGTCGTGGGAGCGGCTGATGGGGCATCCTGTTGCTCGCCGTACCGATAAAATCTACGTAAGCAACCGTGTGCTTTATGTCAAACTTAGCTCGGCTCCTCTTAAGCAGGAGTTGAATATGTCAAGATCAAAAATTCTCGCTAAATTTCTTCAAGAATTCGGCGAAGCTATTGTTGAAGATGTAGTCTTTTTGTAGCGCAGTGTAGATACTGACTAAAAAATATAACAAACTTGCTTGTTACGGCTTAGTGAAATAAACTTCGTTTATGAAACCAAGTCCTAAAGAAGAAAAAGCTCCTCGTTACCGCTTTGCCGTAATTGTCTGGCTCGCAATTTACCCCGCCGTTACCCTGGCCCAATGGCTACTAGGCCCAGTAATGTCTGACTGGCCAGTACCCCTGAAAACACTCGTCATATCGGTAATTGAAATACCTTACGCAGTTTTTTTCGCTATTCCTCTATTACAGAAATGGTTTGAAGGCTGGCTGAAACACGGTAGTTGGGAAGACTCATAAACAATTGACAATGAGCAATTAGTAGTGAACAATTATTCACTGCCGCGCTACGGAGACACTGTTCATTAAATTGTAGGTTATTCATTTCTAAGTGAGTCCATAGGGTTCGCCAACGCGGCTTTTATGGATTGGTAGCTAACAGTGAGCAAGGTGATCAGTAGAGAAATTCCACCCGCCGTAATGAAGATACTGACTCCCATGCCAATTCGGTAAGCAAAGTTTTCTAACCACTGATTCATCACCAAGTATCCTACCGGGACTGCGATTAAAAAGGCAATCAGGATAAGTTTAGTAAAGTCTTTGGATAGAAGCACGACGATGCTATTCACGGTGGCTCCTAACACTTTTCGAATACCAATTTCTTTATTTCGTTGAACTACTAAGAATGAGGCTAAACCGTAGACCCCCAATCCGCCGATGCACAAAGTGAGTATTGAGAACAGCGTAAAAATTTGAAGAAAGCGTTCTTCTCCCTGGTAGAGCGCGTATATATCTTCGTCCATGAAAGAGTAAGCGAGGGATCGCTCAAATGCCATATCTTGCCACGTAGCCTCTAAGTGTTCTACCGCTCCGGATAAGTCGCCAGCAACTCGGATAGCCATGAATTTCACCGGCATAGTCTGTTCGGAATGCAACGAGAAAATCATCGGTTGAATCTCAGTATGCAGTGAAGCTAGATGAAAGTCTTCAATCACTCCAATAATCTGAGCATTTTTCTTAGACCATTCACTGCCGGTAAATGCCATCCCAATAATAGGGGTTCCTACTGGCGACTCTAATTCAAGGAATTTCTGAGCAGTTTCGTTGATAATGTAGGCCTCAGATACGTCGGTAGGACGAGTTGATGAAAAATCTCTACCATCGGCAAAAGTAGCTTCCAGTGTCGAGAAGAAATCTTGTTCTACCACCATCGTTGGAATCATGGTACTTTCATCCGAACCATGTAAGTAGTAGGGTCGCCATCCGCCCACCCGCTGGGTAAGGGGAGCGTCAGATGCAGTAACACTCAGGAAGCGACTGTCTTGCAATAAGCGATTCTTTATCGTTTCGTACCCTTGTTGGATAGACTCGGTTGGTAGAGGAACCAGTACTATTTGTTCAGTAGTAATGCCTAGTTTCTCTTGGTGAAGAAAATTTAGTTGCTTAAAGATAACCATCGTTCCTATCAGCAATAAGATAGAGGCCAGGAATTGGAAAGCTACCAATCCTTTTCGTACCAGATGAACGCTGCCTTCCGATTGGAAGCTGCCTCTCATTACATCAATAGAGGGAAAAGATGCGATGAAGAAAGCCGGATAACTACCCGATAATAGACCAATACCCAACGCGATAAGCAGTAAGTATCCAATCATAGAAAAGTTATCCAGAAAATTTAAGGTGGTGTCTTTTCCGGTGATTTCCCGAAAGAGCGGCATACTCAGCTCAGCTAAAAATCCGGCAACCACGAAGGCAATAACTACCACCAGTACTGCTTCACTTAAAAATTGTATTACTAGTTGTTTTTTAAAAGCCCCCAAGGCCTTACGAACGCCTACTTCTTTCGATCGTTTCATAGCGTAGGCAGTAGCCAGATTGATGTAGTTGATACTCGCAATCAGAACAATCAGCAGAGCCACCACCGAAAAAAGGTAAATGTACCGAATATCCCCATTGGGACTAATCTCACCAATTAACTGTGACCGAAGGTGAATATCGGTTAGTGCTTGTAGGAAATATTGTCGTTGACGGACTGCATCTTCTCCCCAGTTTTCTACAACGTGCTGATTAATCTGGGCAGCCAAGGTTTCGGTATCAGCTCCTTCCGCTAGTAGCGCGTAAGTATAGTGGCTGGTACCCGTACGGTTCTCGAAAACCCACTGAGGATAGAGAGATTCTATAGTCTTCATTGATACGAGAAAGTCAGCCTGTAAGTGAGAGTTGCTAGGCATATTTTCCATTACCCCGGTTACCACCACCGATAGTGTATCAAAAAAGGTAAGAGTCTCACCTATCGCTGAAGTAGATTTGAAGTATTTCTCAGCCATTGCCTGACTTAAAATAACCGAGTTAGGAGCGTTCAGAGCCGTTTGAGTATTCCCTTCGAGTAAAGGAAATGAGAAAATATCTAGAAACGTGCTGTCTACGTAGTAAACCTCTTTTTCAATATACTGCTGATCTTGGTAAGTAACTAAGGCACCACTGAAGTTGTCAATACGCACTATTTCTTCAATAGCTGAGAAGCCTTCCTCCAGATCATCACCCAATAAATACGTAGTAATAGCACTCCGATTGAGAGCATCTCCGCCTTGATCATATTCTCCCGCTATCCGATAAATCCGCTCGGCATTGGCGTGAAAACGGTCAAACGAAAGTTCATCTTGCACATACAATACAATGAGAATACAAACCGCCATTCCGACCGAAAGACCCAGGATGTTGATTACGGTTCCTTGCTTCTGTCGCCACATTGAGCGAAAAGCAACTTTGAAGTAGTTTCTGATCATAGTTTGAAGGGTTAAAGCCTACGCGGCGCGGGTAAAGGGTAGAGGGTGAAGGGTTAATGGCATAGACAACCTTCTACCCTTTACCATCCACCCTCTACCGTTTATTTATTCATTCCGTAAACTATTCACTGGATTCGCTAGGGCGGCTCTGGTAGAGCGGTATCCGACGGTAGCAATGACTAGCAGTAGAGTAATCAATAAGCAGCCAATAAATACGGTAGCACCAATATTGATTCGGTAAACAAAGTTTTCTAACCACTGCTTCATAAGAAAGTAGGCCAAAGGTGCTGCTAAAGCGAAAGCAATCAGTACGAGTTTGATAAACTCTCCGGAGAACAGGGTTAGTAACTGCTGCACCGAAGCTCCTAACACCTTACGGATGCCAATCTCCTTGGTGCGTTGCTCAGCCATAAAGAGCACCAGACCATACAACCCGAGACAGCCAATAGCTATGGCGATACCTGAGAACAATTGAGTAAGTGACAATAGCCGCTGGTATTCTTCGTAAAATCCCGCAATAGCATCATCCAGGAAACGATACTTGAACGGAAAGTCCGGGTAATTACTCAGCCAAAGCGATTGAAGCTCCTCGATGACCTCCTCGGCTTGAGGCATATTTACCTTTAGATTTAGATGACTGTATTGAGAACGGAGGTTAGTAATAAGAAGGGGAGGAATCTCGCTGCCGAATGTATTGGTATGATAATCGGCCACTACGCCCACAATGGGAAGTTCCAACGGTTGGTCTACTTCTATGGCAACTTAGTTACCAAGTACTTCCTCCGGGGTT
>NZ_JBARYM010000436.1:0-3339 GCF_049647865.1 Tunicatimonas sp.
TTGGTGTAATCCACTTGAACATACATTGAATTCATACAGCTTCCGAAAAATCTGAATTATCATATTCTAATATTTTGTCGCTGCTCAAATGTTAATAACAGTCATTTTATAAGAATGTGTACTTCTCTTAAATGGCTACCAACATAGAGATAGCGCACTATTGCGTCTATTTTCCATATAGATTTTTCTGTACAAATTTCTGCGCCGATGATATAAATAGTGGCTTATAGTGATTTGATAAAGGGTTTTTCACTGATTGTTTCATCATCGATAGCTTTATACAAGGTACTATAATCCAGTTAGGCCACCTAATCAGCTAAGCTCAAAAACATACATTGAACACTAACGCATTTAGTCAACCATCCTAAGAAATGCATTCCAACATACTCTACCAACCTCAAGTGGTTATGCATAAACTATTTAAGCTTTTTTGGATGAGGTAATACATACGTAAACGATTAGCTCATTAGGGTAGAGCAACCCTGTGGTATAGAATGTCTCGCGTCTATACGACGTATAAGGGAGATAGACGCAAAGTGTCGCTGTATCGAACAGTATAAGAGCCAACTACTAAATTGATCTTATGTGATTACTTAAATGCATGGCGAGAAGTTGCAAGTATTTTTCTCTTTACCAAAATCCGCTAATTTAGATTTTTCGAAAAACTCTAAAAGGCGGATCAATTGGCAGTAAAGCAACAATCATCACTAGTAAGTACAAAAACCTTTGGGCTGCTGTTAGGTCCGGTACTTTTTCTACTTATCTATTTCCTGGTTTCAATTGATGGCTTAGATGCTAACGCCACTAAAGTGCTGGCCGTAGCCGGATGGATGGTGCTATGGTGGGTTACTGAAGCGGTATCGCTACCAGTTACGGCTTTATTACCGCTTGTTCTCTTTCCTATTCTTGGTGTATTCCCCATTGCTGAGTCGACGGCACCCTACGCTAGCCCTATTGTTTTTTTGTTTATGGGCGGTTTCTTAATTGCTTTGGCAATGGAAAAGCGAAACCTGCATCGGCGTATCGCTTTAAATCTCATTCGCCTCACCGGAACGCACGCTAATGGAATTATCTTAGGCTTCATGCTGGCTACAGCTTTTCTAAGCATGTGGATTTCTAACACGGCCACTACTGTAATGATGCTACCTATTGCCGTATCGGTCATTGATTTGCTGGAAGATCAACAGTCAGAAGAAGCGCAAGCTGGTTACCGAAAGTTTGCTTTGGGGCTAATGCTCTGTATCGCCTATTCTGCCAATATTGGCGGAACGACTACCATTATCGGAACCCCACCTAACGTAGTGATGGTCGGTTATATGCAAGAGTTTTACGGACGAGAGGTGGCTTTCGGAAAGTGGTTATTGGTCGGCATTCCGGTTTGTGTAACCTTGTTAACGATTACCTATCTAATGATTACTCAGGTGCTGTTTCGTCATCGGCTAAAAGGGTTGGCGGGGTCAGGCAACATTATCGCCGATAAATTGCGGGAATTGGGTACGATGTCTAAAGCCGAAAAGTTGGTGGCAGTTATCTTCACGCTAACCGCCAGTTGCTGGATTTTTCAGACGACCATTAATGGTTGGCTAGGCGATAAGTACTTGAACAATACAATTGTAGCGATGGGCGGAGGCTTACTGATGTTTGTAATACCCGTTAGTTTGCGAAACCAAGAGTATGTACTGGACTGGAAAAGTACTGAACGACTTCCTTGGGGAATTTTACTACTATTTGGCGGAGGGCTTTGTCTAGCCAAAGGAATGGAGATGACCGGCATTGTTCAGCTAGTCGGCGAACGTTTAGCGGGCGAAGGCACATTGAGTCTACCCATCCTGATTTTAGCCCTAACCGGATTTGCCCTATTCATTACCGAAATTATGAGTAACGTAGCCCTGATTGTTATTTTCGCTCCGGTGGTGCTAGGCATTGCCGATAGTTTAGGTATAGAACCTATGCTGCTGGTTGCTCCGGTTACTATTGCTTCCAGTTGTGCCTTTATGATGCCAATTTCCACCCCCCCCAACGCCATTGTATTTTCCAGCGGTCATATTCGCATTGCCGACATGGTGAAAGCTGGTTTTTTCCTTAATATACTTTCCATTGTGGTACTACTTATAATTACGCTGAGTATTATACGGTGGGTGTACGGGTAGATGCGAGATGTGGAATGAGAGATATGAAAATACTGAGTAATTTTGAGGTTGCTTTGATTGTTCCAAGGTATTATGAAGGAGCATTTCTCGGTAGTAGCTCAGACCGCTGGTGATTTTAAGCAGTAATACAGAGCTGAAATTGAGGCGGCTTATTACCGAGGTACTGCTGAAGGTACTTGACTAATTGTATGATAAGTGCTGAATATATATAGCGTTTTTATTAGGAATTACCAACTGATTTACCGTTTTAACATATTCTTAACATTAAATTCCTGGTTGATAATATTATTTTGTTAATATTTATATTACAAATACGACCATCTTCAACGATCAATTAACCTAATGCAACATACAGGGCAGTCGCCCGGTATATCAAATCCTATATAGAGGGGCAACAAAACGTATAGCAGTGACAGTTGGTGATAACGGTTTTATTGTAGGTGCTAATCCAGTTCCATAATGAAAAAAGTTAAAATTATGCCTGAATACGAGTGTTATCCTCTATGGATTAGGAATGGAGATGAACCCTATAAAAACGTTTCAGTAGACTATTTTCCTTTAAAGAAAAGCTTAAAACGACAGATTATAGAGTGAGACTTGACCTACCAAAATACTATTGACAAAAGCTGTCCCCTAGATTCAGATTTCAAAAATGAAGAGGATAAGAGGAATTTTGAAAAAGAAGGTCTACTCATATTTGATAACATGACTACTGAGCTAAAGACTGTCTTCAATGTTACTTACTATAGTGTCATAGAGGATAAGCTGTATAACAGGCTCATAATCAATTATCTAAGTTGAAGGAGTCGAGAATACGCCTACTTTATTTACTGCCGCCAAAGAGGCGCATGATTTCTTCGTAGGCGAACTGAAAAATGGGTATAAGCACTCCGCCAGGAATCGGGCTGCTCTGATGAAGCTGCGTACTGAAACGGTCAAGCAGGTTAAGGCACAGTATGCATTAAGTATCTTTAAAGCCGGGGCGGAAGGGGTTAGTAATGGATTTTTCGTCCTGTGGTCGCTGGTTTTGTTGGGTGAGAATAGTTATCATAGGTAAAAAAAAAGCCCTCCTCACAAATAAGGAAAGCTTTTTGTAAAATGAGTTTAGTAGTTACTAGCCTTTGGCGTCAGCGTAGCGCTTACTTACTTCGTCCCAGTTTACTACATCCCAGAAAGCGCTGATGTAATC
>NZ_JBARYM010000437.1:0-2217 GCF_049647865.1 Tunicatimonas sp.
CGCTCGTAAGAATAAAAGCGGAACGTTTTACGCTGATGATATGGCACAATCTCTTCGGAAAAATCCTAAGATAATTCGGGCCGCAATGAAGGATTTAAGAGGGCAAGGTTTTGTTGAGTATGACGACGAATCGGGCGAAGTAGTTATTAAACGGAAAGCCTATCATTACGTGCTATCCAAAGCCAAGCAAAAAGACTTTGATGATTTAGTGATACCTTCTTATGCTAGTAATGGACCTAACGCCGTACTCAATTTAGATAGTATGGCACTGGCGGTACAGGGTATTGAGAAGTTTACTATTAGTAATGAACTTAACGTACAGATTATTCCCAACAACAATAAAGTAACGATGCTCGGGCAGCGGAACTTTGAGTTTGACGGAGTGCTACAATCAGGCAACTTCGAGTTTGCGGGGAAGGGTTTTACATTCCGCTACGATAGTTTTCGCATTGATCTACCCGAGATAGACTCAATTACGTTCTACTTACCTGACAATAAGGGAAACCGAACTAAAGTAGATAATTCTCTACAAAGTGGAATTGCTGCTGGTATGCAAAATACGTCTGGTACGCTTTACATCAACGACCCGGAAAACCGCTCGGCCCGCAGTAAAGACCCTAGTTTTCCGAAATTTAATGCTGAAAATGGGGCAGTGGTGTACTTCGATAATAAGAATGTGCTGGATGGAGTGTACGATAAGTCAATGTACTACGTAATTCCGCCCTTCGATATTGATAGTCTGAATAGTACTGACCCTTCTTCGATCTCGTTCCCCGGCACACTCTATAGCGATATATTTCCACCCGTTAAAGAAGACTTAAGTGTGCTGGAGGATAATTCAATGGGCTTTATTCACAAAGCACCCGAAGAAGGATACGCGCTCTACGGCGGAACCGCAGCCTATAAAAATGATATTAGCCTAAGTGCTCAGGGGCTACGCGGACTGGGAACCATAGACTTTCTAACAACCGTGCTGGAATCAGAAGACTTCGTATTTTATATGGATTCAGTTCTTACTAAAGGAACGGTTATGGATATGCAGGAAGGAAGTGTTGGGCCAACTAGCTTCCCTCGAGCTTACGTGGAGGATTATACACTGAAGTGGCTCCCTCGCCAGGATAGTATGTACATCGCAAATAATGCTGAGCCTTTTGAGTTTTACAATCAAACTGCTTCTATGAATGGTGAGGTTATACTAACGGGCAATGGATTGCTAGGTGGTGGAACACTATTTACTCGTGGATCAGAAGCTATATCTGATAATATGGCTTTTGAGCAGAATCAGTTTTCGGCTCGTAACGCTAGTTTTGAAATTAAATCGGAGAATTCTAAGAAGCCAGCTTTGGCCGGCGAGGATGTCTATTTAAACTTTGACTTAGTAGCAAACCAAGCCAGTATTAGTCCGGAGGTAGAAGGCGTAGCTGCCATTGGCTTTCCGTACGCTCAGTTCCGAACATCAATCACAAAAGCCATCTGGGATTTAGAAGAAGAAACCGTGCGTATGAGTAAACCGGATGATGTAGCTATTGAAAACTCTTACTTTTACGCTACACGAGCAGAGCTTGACTCGTTAGTATTTAGCGCCGAGGAAGCCATTTACCGAATACCGCTCCAGCAATTGGATGTTTCGGGTATCCCGTACATCACAGTGGCCGATGCGAAAATTACCCCGGAAAATAACAAAGTACAGATTCGGGAAAATGCGAAGTTTGATACCTTCACTAATGCCACTTTAGTGATTGATACCTTGAACGAGTATCATAATTTATTTAATGGAACAATTGATATTATTTCTCGAAGCGAATTTCGAGGAAAAGCGACTTACGAGTTAGTATCGGCTAGCGATACCTTTGCCATTCAGCTTACAGAGTTTGCCACCGACTCGGTGCAGGAAGGGCGAAGGGATAAAGAATGGGTACAACATACAGTAGCCGATGGCACGGTACAAGAGGCGCAAAATTTGGTTATCTCACCGGGTATGCTCTACCGAGGTAATATTCGGATGCATGCTGCCAAAGAATCCTTAGAGCTAGAAGGCGAAGTTAAGCTGGATTTTAAAACTATTCCGAACTATAATACCTGGATTAGCTATGCCAGCGATGCAGGTGATAAGGAACTGAAATTTGATATTGCTAATAGCACTACCGATGCGGGCGAACCACTTACCACCGGTTTGTATCTCGACCGCAGCAATAGTTTATATATGACTTTTGTCAC
>NZ_JBARYM010000438.1:0-20733 GCF_049647865.1 Tunicatimonas sp.
TAAAACCACCCAGCGAGCTCGCGAAGCAGTAGAAAACGCTGCTCCTGACGATTGGTATACGTTGGCCAAGGCTGCTGAGAAGTGCATTGCTAAAAAAGTAAATCTTAAAGAAGCTGCGGAGTGGCTAAACAAGTCGCTGGCCATCCACGAGTCAGCATTCAATTTAAAAGTGAAAGGCGACTACTATGTTCACAACCTGCTTCCAACAAAAGCTTTAGAGTTCTACAGCAAAAGTATCCGGGTAGGTAAGTTAGAAGACCCTTCGTACATGGACGCTGAAACTCAAGACAAAATTTTGGCTTTAGTCCGACAGTTAGGTTAGCGATAGGTACGTAAGCAGCAAAAGCCTTCCCGCAAGAGGGCTTTTTTTGTTTGGGGCGAGCTCGAACGTCTGCTTACGTTATAGTGCTCGATAGTATGTGGTGCCCGGAGCGCAAGCTGCGTTAATCGGACACGGGAAAGTAAGGGTAAGTTCCCACCCCCTTTGATCAAATTCTACCCAGATTTCGCGCTGGCTTCGAGTATTTTCAAATAAAATTTGTTCTAGCGGCGAAAGATTGTTTAGGTCAAAGTAGCGTTCGTTTGGAAAAAGTGATAAGCGGTTGCCGTTTAGAAGATAGCTACCCGTATCACTTACTACCGTTTCTGAAGGAATAGAGGGACTAGTGCGGATAATCTTTTGGGAGAAAATATAGCTACTATCTTCATTGAAAGTGTATTCTATCCTGAGGGTAGCTGAAGGGTCCTCGGTTAGCGGTAATTCATTATACCATGCTCCCAAGAGAGATCGGTAGTTTAGGGCATCGTCTTCGCTACAACCTAGCAACCCAGCTAGTAGGATTAATAGGCCAACTATTAGATATCTTGTACGCATAAAGTTAAAAGCTCATTTACAGAAGTGACCCCGAACTATCTCAAACAGTTGGGATAACTAGAAAAATAGTTTCTATTTGTGAATTCTCTTAACTGAATCTCTTTTCTACCTATGAAACATATTATCTTCGCAATAACGGGAGCATGGTTGCTCAATATTGTCGCTCAGGCTCAGGAATTCCCCCCTCAGTTTCCTATCGTACCCGGATTTGGCGGTATTTATAAAATTCCCAAAGTGCAAAAGAACCCGGATACCACTTTAACCTATCGTATCGTGATTGATGTAACCCAAGGTGCCGAAAAGTCAGACGAAATAAATCCTTCGCTGAATAATATTGCCCGCATGCTAAATCTGCATGGCTTAGGTGGAGTGTCGAAAGAGAAAATGGAAGTAGTCGCAGTAGTTCATTCGCTGGCTACGCCCACGGTGCTGGCCAATGCTGCTTATCAGGAAAAATTCGGTTGCGATAATCCAAACGACAAGCTGATACAAGCATTGAGCGATGCGGGAGTAAAACTTTTCGTTTGCGGACAGTCACTACTAGCCCGCGGGTTCTATCCTCAACCGTTACATTCTGATATTACTGTTTCTATTTCGGCACTCACCATTCAGACCGAATACCAGCAGAAAGGATATGCTTTGCTGAAGTTTTGACTTTAAATTGCTTAGACTTTTACTATATCTACGTCTGGATAAGCCTGAATGATTTTGTCATGAGTAGCAAGTTGCAAATCATCAGCTATTGATTGAGCAATCAGAAGTCGGTCAAATGGATCATGGTGGAGTAGAGGTAAGCTTCGTAGAGCAACAATGTGAGCGAAGGGTACGTCTAGCGGAATTAATTGCTTGTCATCCATAAGCTGGTTCCAGTCAAAAGGCTGACCAGGCAGTTTGCCTTTTGCTTGTTCAATCTCAACCTCTCAGGCAACCACACTGCTTAAATAGACAGTAGGGTGGTGATTAATATGTTGGTTGATAGAGACTGACAACTGGGAGTTACCTGCCGCTCACCAAAGAAACGTATGAGTATCAAGTAATAGCCCTCTCATACGTCAACCAAGTGCACCAAACTCTCAGGCAATTTCTTCATTAACTTCTCTAGAATTCTAACCTTCATCCAGATGGATTTTACCTTTAGCAAATCCGCCTTGACGAAGTGGCTTATCCAAGTTTCTGCTCTTCCTTATGCACTAATACCATCTTAACTAATGACTGATTTTCTTCCTTCAGAAATATTTTCTTTTCCGGCTAATACCTGCTTAATGGCATTGGAGAGAATTTCTGGGGTAGCTCTACGGGTATCAATAATCGTCATATTGGGTGATTGGCCTGCTTCTTAGCTAGACTACGAAAAAGTATATAGTTGAGTTCGTTTTTGGGAAAAGCACTGTTAAGTTGCTTGGGGAGAATAGTTTTTCCATTACATATTCTCATTGCCTAATAGCGTATCCATCCGCTCGTTAAATTCTTCTACAAACTCTGCGTAATATTCCCCCGTGCCGGGTCCACTAAAGCCGGTGTGGATATTAGCTACTTCACCATCTCGGTCAATATAGATCAGGGTAGGGAATGACATTATTCGGTTAAGCATCGGCAGCGTTTCGGCGGCCTTCTCTTTGTCCGATACTCCGGCAATCAAAAAGTCGTACCCGACATCTAACTTGTTTACCATCTTCTGTACCCTCCGCTGGGCGTAGTTAAAATCATTCTTTTGTTCGTAGGCCAACCCAACAATTTCGACACCACGATCTTGATTTTTGTTGTACCAGTCAGTAAGAAATTTGGTTTCGTCCATACAGTTGGGGCACCAAGTTCCGAAGATTTGAACCAGTACTACTTTGTCTTCATATTTAGGGTCAGTTAGCGAGACACTATCGCCCTGCAAATCAGGAAAAGTAAAGGCCAGGCGATCGTAGTTTTCCTTAAGATATGTGAGCGAATTTACATCGGCCAGCGCAGCGTTTTCATCCCGCTGGGCAGTCCAGGTAGTATGGTAGTGAGAGCCCGACCAGAAGTCACCTTTCAATGACCCGTCGTCTTGTATTTTTGCCTTAAATAAAAAGGCATGTTCACCGTCGAAAGTGCTAAGCAGTAGTTCATCATTTACCACGTTGCCTTCGAGGAATCGGTAGTCGCCAGTGGCGGTGAGAAACGACCCAGTTGCTCGGTTACCTTGTTGCTTAAAAATTCCGACTGAACTGAGGCTGTCATCGTCAAATTGCACCGCCCATTTTCCGCCAACTTCAACGGTTACTTCTTCAGTAGTTTGAACAAAACGGTGGTCATCCCCGAGCTGAGCCTCAAAGGGAAGTTGGTAATCTTCTTCGTAATTTTTTTTCCAGTATCCAACCCACTGGTCGCCCCCATTTTTAGCGATGATTTCAGTATCAAAAATATGCATCGGAATTCGCACCGAATCGCCTTCCAAATAGACCTCATCTACTTGCAATTTTTCTTCAGCGTTCTCTAAATAAAGTTCGTATATTCGAGAGGTGTCAGAGGAGGAATTCCCTACTTCCTTTAGCTCGAACGTGAATGGTAAAACCTGACCTTGTAGCTCTAAGGTAGCTCGCCATTTCCCAACAGATAAAGTAGAGGGAGATGATGAGTTTTGTTCAGGCAGTGAGCAGGAAGCCAGAACAAATGCAAGAGTAAAAATAAAAGAATAGGTACGTAGGTTCATGGAGTAGTGGATTCAATAAAAGTGCTAAGATAAGCTTCGCGGAGAAATAAAGAAATCTAAGGGAGCCAACGGAAGAATCTGTTATCAGTTATTTAAATAATATGATGTTATTTATGCAGTTATTTTTTCTGTTCAGGCTAAAATAACTAAGTTAGCAAAGCAATAATATTTACTATTTATTCACTAGCAAATGTTACTGCACTGAAAGTGTCAAATTGTACTTTTAATAAGTACGGCACCCTAAAATACCAAAAAACGGCGTTTGTCTTGTAAGAAAAAGAGATAAATCGGTGGTAAAAAGTGGGAGGAAGTGGAGGATATTACGTAAACAATTTGTAGCTTTGTTCTAATAAGTTGTTTTCGGATGATGCTAACATGGCAATCTTTACTGGGGAATATGAATGTAAAATGGACGCTAAGGGGCGCATACTTATGCCGGCTAAAATTAAGAGTCGGTTGCCTGAATGTTCTAAGCACGAATTCATCCTCTCCCGTGGCTTCGAGCCTTGCCTAACAATCTACACAAAAGAAGAGTACAGCAAAGTACACGAAAAGTTCGCAACCCTAAGTACCTACAATCCGGAGCAACGCCGACTACTACGCACATTTTTCAGGGTGAGCTCGGAAGTGGAGATGGATAATCTGGGACGGTTTTTAATTCCTAAACGCTTATTGCAGTACGCAAAATTAGAACGAGAAATATTGATCGTTGGAGCCGGTGATGTACTAGAGATTTGGAACCCAGAAGTATACGATAATTACATCATTGATTCACCGGAAGAATACTCAGAATTAGCTCAGAAATATTTAGATGTTCAGCATGATGAATTTAACGGAAATGACCATGTACCACCAGCCAGTGCTGCTTAAAAAAAGCGTAGATGAACTGGTCTGGAACCCTGCCGGTACATACGTAGATCTCACCTTCGGAGGTGGTGGTCATAGCCGAGCTATTCTCGAAAAGCTTTCGCCGGAAGGGCAACTGTTTGCCTTCGATCAAGACCCTGAATCAGCAGCGAATGCAGGTGGTTTAAACCTAACATTTATTCCCGCCAACTTCCGCTTTTTAAAGCGTTATCTGAAACTGCATGGCGTGCCAAAAGTGCACGGAATTTTGGGTGATTTAGGAGTCTCTTCCCATCAATTTGATGTCCCGGATCGGGGGTTCTCAACCCGCTTCGAGGGCCCCCTTGATATGCGGATGGATACCACTAAAGAGACTACCGCTGCCAGCATCCTTAACAGCTACAGTGAGGGCCAGCTTCACCAATTATTTGGTATGTACGGTGAGGTGAAAAATGCTAAGTCGCTGGCGCAGGCAATTGTGTCCGAACGGGTGCAAAATTCTTTGCAAACGGTGGATAATTTGAAGCAGGTATTAAACCGTTTTGCTCCAAAAGGTCGAGAGTTTAAATACTACGCCCAGGTGTTTCAAGCGTTACGTATACAGGTGAATGAAGAACTCGACGTGTTAAAGGAGCTACTTACGCAGTGCGCGGAGGTGTTACTACCTCAGGGAAGATTGGTAGTAATATCTTATCACTCGCTGGAAGATCGGCTCGTTAAAAACCTGATGGCTAAGGGAAACTTAGTGGGAGAGGTGCAGCAAGATTTCTACGGAAATATTCAGCGGCCCTTCCGCCCAATTACCCGGAAGCCCATTATTCCTTCACCCGAAGAAATTGCCGAAAACAACCGGGCCCGTAGCGCGAAGCTACGGGTTGCCGAACGAATAGTAAGCTAAAATAGGAAGTATGACTGCAGTAAGAAATAAATATCAGACTAAAAACAAAAGAGCAAAAGTACCAAGAAATACAGTGCGCCGAACTAAAGCTACTCCGCCTAGCCGTAGTTTATTTACCCGGGTAGAAGATGCCGTTCGATTCGATGCTTCATTCGAACGAGGGCTGCCGGTACGCTTCGTTCCTTACATACTATACTTCACCATTATCGGTCTATTTTATATAGGAAACAGTCACTACGCAGAGCGTATGATTCGGAAGCGTAATCAATTAGAGCGGCAAGTAAAAGACTTGCGGGCGAACTATACTACCCTGAAGGCAGGGTATATGCTAGATAGCAAACAGTCAGAAGTAGCTAAACGAGTAAAGCATTTAGGGTTAGCGGAAAGCGCTACACCACCCTATAAAATTATGATTACCCAGCCGTGAATATTAAGAACTCCATAGTGCTGCGGGTTCGCGTCGCCTTTCTAGCCATCTTAGTAGTTGGCGGGGCACTCGTCTATCGGATTGTAGACCTACAATCGGCGGAGGGTGATCAGTGGCGAGAGTTAGCAAAGAAGGTTACAGTACAATATCGAGCTGTGCCAGCTACGCGGGGTAACATCTACGCGCACGATGGGAGTCTGCTAGCTACGTCGCTACCGTACTACCGAGTGGCATTTGATCCTAAAGTGGCCCACGATACACTCTTTCAAAATAATGTTGGGCCATTGAGTAAAAAGCTGGCCGGGTATTTTGGTTCTAGTGCCGCTGAATACGAAAGAAAGATACGTCGGGCGCGAGATAACGAGCGACGATATATACGGCTGAGTCGTAAAAAAATTAACCATCTGGAGAAAGAAGAATTATCTCAGTGGCCTATTTTCCGAGAGGGACGCTACCGAGGAGGAATAATCTTCGAGCCAGTGCAACAGCGTTATAAGCCCTTCGGGTTTTTAGGAGCCCGGACCATCGGGTTTATCAACGAACAAGGAGAAGGAGCCGGTTTGGAATACAGTTTTAATAAGTATCTACGCGGACAAAACGGACAAGGGCTTTTTCAGAAAATGCAAGGAAACCATTGGAAACCAGTTTACAATGGTTCGGAGATTAAGCCAGTAAATGGGCTAAATATCGAAACCACCATTGACATTAATCTTCAAGATGTTACACAAGCATCGTTATTGAATGCGTTGTATCAGCATGATGCCGAATATGGTTGCGCGGTGGTGATGGAGGTGCAAACCGGGGAGATTAAAGCAATATCCAATCTAACTAAACGAGCAGATGGTAAGTACGCTGAGATTTACAATTATGCGGTAGGCGGGTTGACTGAACCTGGCTCTACCTTCAAACTGCCTTCTGTGATTGCTTTGCTAGAGGAAGCTAATCTACAATTAGAGGATACCATTGCTACCGGAGATGGTTTATACCAGTTTCATGACCGGGTAATGCGGGATTACAAATGGGGTGGCTTCGGTACTATAACGCTTCAAGATGCGTTTGCTAAATCTTCTAATATCGCGATTTCTCGCTGGGTAGATCGCTACTTTGGTGGGCAGCCTGATCGTTACCTTGAGTATCTTCAGGGCATGGGATTAACCGAGCCACTAGGGTTTCAACTAGCGGGAGAAGGTCATCCGTACATACCCACCCGAAAGGATAAGAGTTGGAGCGGAGTAACGTTACCCTGGATGTCTATTGGCTACGGACTGAAGCTTACTCCACTGCAAACCTTATCGGTTTACAATGCGATTGCCAATGATGGAAAACTGATTCAACCCATCTTAGTGAAGAAAGTAACGCAAGTAGGAGAAGCCGAACAATCATTTGAGTCGGCAGTACTTCGGGAGCAAATCTGTTCTCCGGCTACCCTTCACAAAGTGCAGACATTATTAGAAAGCGTAGTACAGGAAGGAACCGCTAATAACATTCGCAACGAATACTATCGTGTAGCCGGAAAAACCGGAACGGCTAAAATTTTGGTGAATGGAGAATACACCAGTAACTACTATACCTCATTTGCGGGTTATTTCCCCGCTGATCGGCCCAAATATAGTTGCATCATTGTAATTAATCACCCGAAGGGCTACCAGCAATACGGTAGTGATGTAGCCGCTCCGGTTTTTAAGGACATTGCCGATAAAATTTATGCCACTGATCTGTCATTGCATAAGCCATTGCCAACCCAGTACGCCCGGCAGGCCGGAGTATTTCCGGTAATTCAAGCCGGTTATAGCGATGATTTACAGCAAATCTGCTCAGCACTACATATCAATCAGCTTACAGATAATGATGGTAGCATGGCGGAATGGGTTCGAGCCAAACCTATCAGTCAGCAGATTCATTGGAAAGAACAAAAGATAACAGAAAACCAGATGCCTGATGTACAGGGAATGACGTTGCGAGATGCCCTTTACTTACTGGAACAACAGGGATTACACGTAGAATATCAAGGCAACGGGCGAGTTACCAAGCAGTCACTCGAACCGGATGTATCACTAAAAAAAGGAAATACGGTGTGGCTAGAATTAAGTTAATAGTCCACTGAGAAATGGCGTTTAAGTTTGAAAAATTAGTAGTCTGGCAAAAAGCATTAGAATTGACAAAAGATATATACGATATGACAAAAGAATTTCCTTCGGATGAGCGCTATGTGCTAACGGATCAACTAAGGCGGGCTGCTGATTCGGTTGCACTTAATATTGCCGAAGGATCAACCGGACAGAGTAACGCAGAATTTAGCCGTTTCGTAGGCTACGCCATTTGTTCGGCTGTAGAAGTAGTTGCTTGTCTTCATATTAGACTAAAAAGAAATATTATTGATCAAAGCAACTTTAATCAGACCTACAATCAAACGGAAGAAATTGTAAAAATGCTACAAGCCCTCCGCAAAAGATTGAATAATAAAAACTATCTATCTATGGACTATTGACTGTGGACTTGAAGAAATGAAAACACTGAAAGACATACTGTACGGAGTTTCGCTAAAAGCGGTAGAAGGATCTACCGACTTATCAGTGAGTGCCGTTCACTTTGACTCCCGCCGGGTGGAAGAAGGTAGTGTATTCGTAGCGGTATCGGGCACGCAGGTGGATGGGCATCAGTATATTCAGGTAGCTGTAGAGAAGGGAGCTACTTCGGTGATATGTGAGCAAATATCGGAGGAAAAGCAGGTTGGAGTAACCTACGTAGAAGTAGCCAATAGTGCCCAAGCACTAGGGCAAATGGCTTCTAATTTTTATGATAACCCCTCAGCGAAGCTTAAACTAATTGCAGTTACGGGCACCAATGGGAAGACTACGGTGGTCACGCTGTTGCACCAATTGTTTATGCGCTTAGGCTATCACACCGGACTGCTCTCTACAGTGAATAATAAAATTAACGATGCAGTTATTCCTTCTACCCACACTACGCCCGATGCGGTGCAACTTAATGCTTTGCTAGCCAATATGGTGAAGCAGGGCTGCACTCATGCTTTTATGGAAGCCAGCTCTCACGCTATCGTGCAGCATCGAATGGCCGGACTTAAAGTAGCCGGAGCTATCTTCACCAACATCTCCCACGATCATTTAGATTATCACAAAACTTTTGAAGAGTACATCAAAGCCAAGAAAAAATTATTTGATGACCTACCTAAATTAAGCTTTGCTCTGGTAAATACTGACGATAAGCGAGGTAAGATTATGGTGCAAAATACAGCGGCGCAGGTGAAAACGTTCTCGCTGAAAGGGGTAAGCGATTTTAAAGCCAAGGTGCTAACCAACTCACTGCAAGGCTTAGAGCTAGAAATTAGTGGCGACACTATTGCCTCCCAGTCGGTATGGTTTCCGTTGATTGGTGATTTCAATGCGTATAATTTGTTAGCAACCTTCGGGGCGGCGGTGCTACTAAACGAAGAAGCAGAAGAAGTACTAACCCAGCTTTCGGGAGTGCAGCCCGCCCGAGGACGATTTGAGCAAGTGCATTCACCCGACGGAGTAACAGCTATTGTGGACTACGCCCATACGCCCGATGCTCTAGAGAATGTGCTAAGAACTATTCAAAATGTGCGTACTAAAAATGAAACCGTTATTTGCGTAGTAGGCTGCGGGGGCGACCGGGACAAAGCTAAGCGACCCAAGATGGCCGCTATTTCGGCAGAGCTTAGCGATAAAGTAATTCTTACATCGGACAATCCCCGTAGCGAAGACCCCGAAGAAATTATTAAGGACATGCAAGCGGGAGTGCCCGCCTCGCATTACAAAAAAGTAATAGCTATTACTAACCGAAAAGAAGCTATCAAGGCCGCCAGCATGATGGCCAAGGAAGGCGATATCATTCTAGTTGCGGGGAAAGGGCACGAAACCTATCAAGAGATAAAAGGAGTGAAACACAATTTTGACGATAAACAAGTACTGAACGAAATCTTTCATCAGCTACGCCAGCGGTAGCACCAAACGAAAACTATGCTGTATTATCTGTTTGATTATTTAGAACGAGAATTTAACGTGCCGGGGGCCAGCCTGTTTCAGTTTATCTCTTTTCGAGCGGGTATGGCTACGTTGCTTTCGTTACTAATTACCATCACCTTCGGCAAACGGTTGATTCAATACTTACAGAAGAAGCAAATTGGAGAAATAGTACGTGACTTAGGGTTGGAAGGCCAGCTACAAAAGAAAGGAACCCCAACCATGGGCGGAATTATCATTCTTAGTGCTATTATTATTCCTACGCTACTGTTTGCTAGGCTTGACAATATCTACGTAATCTTAGTATTAGTCGCTACCGTATGGATGGGGACCGTTGGCTTTATTGATGACTACATCAAAACATTCAAGAAGAATAAAGAAGGGTTGGCCGGAAAATTTAAAATTGTGGGTCAAGTGGGGTTAGGATTGATTGTAGGATTGACACTCTACTTTCACGAGGATGTAAAGGTTCGGCAGTTTGATGAAGAATTAATGGGAAGTATAACCAACGTGGGAGAAGAAATTCAGGAAATGCCGCAGGGAGCCTACGAAGATGTTAGAACCACCCAGACTACTATTCCTTTTGTTAAAAATAACGAAGCTAATTATAAGAACCTTCTCTCTTTTATCACCTTTGGCTTAGTAGAACTGCCTGATGCTTGGACTTGGGTAGTTTACGTAGCTATCGTCATTTTCATTGTCACCGCCGTTTCTAACGGAGCTAACATTACCGATGGTCTGGATGGGTTGGCGGCTGGAACTTCGGCAACCATCGGAATCACCCTGGCCATCTTTGCCTACGTGTCAGGTAACCTGCTTTTTTCGCAGTACCTCAATGTAATGTACATTCCTGATTTGGGAGAGTTGGTGGTATTTGCCACCGCATTCGTGGGAGCGTGTATCGGTTTTCTATGGTACAACGCCTTCCCAGCGCAAGTATTTATGGGCGATACCGGTAGTTTATCTATCGGGGGAATTATCGCGGTAATGGCCTTTGCCGTGCGGAAAGAAATTCTACTACCGATCATTTGTGGGGTGTTTCTGATAGAAACCTTATCAGTGATGCTTCAGGTCACGTACTTTAAATATACGAAGAAAAAATACGGAGCCGGTCGGCGTATCTTTGCTATGGCACCATTGCATCACCACTTCCAGAAGAAAAATTTGCACGAGGCTAAAATTGTAAGTCGTTTTTGGTTGGTCGGCATTATGTTAGCTATTTTCTCATTGGTAACCCTTAAAATTCGCTAATGATAGTACGCACTTGGGCTAAACGATATCTTGAAGGCGATTCCATTATTTGGCTGGTTGTTCTCTGCCTATCAGCAATCGGAGTATTGGTGGTGTATAGCACATCTAGTTCGCTAGCTTACCGGGAGCGCGGCGGCGATACGGAGTACTACCTTTTCAAACACATTATTCTGTTAGGTTTGAGTCTAGGAGCTATGTGGTTTGTTCACAAAATTAACTATCAGTACTTCGCCCGACTGTCTACGCTTCTATTATTATTATCTATACCCATGTTGCTCTATACCTGGAAGTTTGGAGCAACCATTAACGAAGCTTCTCGCTGGATTACGTTACCGGTTATTAACCAAACGTTTCAGCCTTCTGATTTAGCAAAGTTAGCCCTCATCACTCATCTAGCCGGAATGTTATCCCGCCGTCAGCAAATTGTTGGTGATTTTACTCGCACGGTGCTGCCTGTAATGCTTTGGTGTGGAACCATCTGCGGTATTATTGCCATGTCAGATATATCTTCTGCCGCTATGCTGTTCTTTACCTGTTTGCTACTAATGTATATTGGACGTGTTCCAGTTAAGTATTTAGCTATGTTAGTGTTGGCAGGAGGGTTACTTGGTTATGCTGCTCTAAGCTTCGGGCAAAGGGGTGAGACAGCCCTGAGTCGGGTAGAATCTTTTATGAGCGAAGAGCAAGTAACTTTCCAAAATCAGCAGGCCTACATTGCCATTGCTACGGGCGGAGTGTCGGGCAAAGGAATGGGAAAAAGCGAGCAACGGAATACCTTGCCATTATCTTACGCTGATTTTATCTACGCCATTATTATAGAAGAGTACGGAGTAATTGGTGGGGTGGGAGTCATCTTATTATTTCTGGTTCTCCTGTTTCGGGGAATGCGAGCGGTTTCTCGCAGCGAACGAGCGTTTGGCGGACTACTTTCTGCTGGGCTAAGTTTTGCCATTGCCGTTCAGGCTATGATTAATATGACGGTAGCCGTCGGGCTGGTTCCAGTTACCGGGTTGCCACTACCGCTGGTAAGCATGGGAGGTACATCGCTCTTATTTACTAGCATCGCCATAGGCATTATTTTAAGTACTACTAAAGAATTTGAACATCAGAAGGCAATCGCCTAACGAAAAGATATTGACTGAACGAAAACCATATCGAGTAATTATTAGTGGCGGGGGCACCGGAGGGCATATCTATCCGGCCATTGCTATCGCTAACGCCCTGCGGACTCTTCATTCTGATACCGAAATTCTTTTTGTAGGAGCTAAAGGAAGAATGGAAATGCAAAAAGTGCCAGAAGCGGGTTACGCTATTGAAGGGCTATGGATTAGCGGACTTCAGCGAAAGCTGACAATAGATAATTTGGCGTTTCCGATTAAAATAATTTCTAGCTCCTTCAAAGCCAATCAAATAATTAATGAGTTTAAGCCGCAAGCGGCCGTGGGGGTAGGCGGGTTTGCCAGCGGACCTCTGGTATATGTAGCCAGCCTACGTCGGGTACCGTCCCTGCTTCAGGAGCAAAACTCCTACGCGGGGCTCACTAATAAGATGTTAGCCAATCAGGTGAGTAAAATTTGTGTAGCTCACCCAGGTATGGAGAAGTTTTTTCCGGCCGATAAACTAGTCTTTACCGGAAATCCCATCCGAAAAGAAATTGTAGAACTAGCTCAGCAGGAGTTAAGCAGTAAGAAGAAAGAGGGCACTGAGTACTTTGATTTAGACCCGAAGAAAAAGACTTTGTTAGTTATTGGCGGGAGCTTGGGAGCCAGAACACTGAATGAAAGTATTATCAATAATATTCAAACACTGGTGGAAGCCAATGTCCAGGTGATCTGGCAAAGTGGTAAATATTACTATGAGAAGATGAATGAGCAACTGGTCGCAATTCCCAATCATGAAGGTATTCAGTTGCGGGAGTTTCTAAACCGCATGGATTTAGCGTATTCCGTAGCTGATGTGGTTATTTCCCGAGCAGGAGCATTGTCAATTTCCGAATTGGCATTAGTACAAAAACCCGTTATCTTCGTGCCCTCCCCCAACGTGGCAGAAGATCACCAACGGAAGAATGCCGAAGCATTGGTTCGGGCCAAAGCGGCGCTTATGATTACTGATGCCGAGGCTCCCAGTTCACTTATAAAGCAAGCGTTAGCATTGTTGACCGACGAAAGTCAGCAACAGCAACTGCAACAAAATATTAAGCAATGGGCGCGCCCTGAGGCAGCGAATCACATTGCGCAGGAGGTAGTCAAACTAATTGAGGAGAAGCCATGAAGCGGATAAAAAAATCGGTATACCTAATAGTTATGCTTACCATACTAACGGCGGCAGTAGGAGCGACGGAGTACCGGCGCCAGCAACGGGTGTGTACACAGATTAGTGTGGCTATTGAGCACGAAGGTGCGGAGTCTTTCGTAGGCGAAAGGGAAATACGAGGGTTGCTACAACAGCGTGAGAAGTCAATTATCGGATTGCCATTAAATGCACTGGAGCTGAAGCAACTGGAGCATCGAGTGCTAAGTAACCCTTACGTAGAGCGTGTGAATATTTATTACGACTTGGAAGGAAAGGTACATGTCGCCGTACAGCAAAGCCGTCCTGTTGCTCGCCTGATACATTCTAAACTACCTGATGCCTACGTTAGCACCACCGGAAAGCTACTTCCTCTTTCGGGACGGCATACGGCACGGGTAATGCTAGTTGGCGGTGAGCTTGTTCCGAAATTAATTAAGGGGAATTGGACGCAGGATAGCATCAGCATTCAACTTCTTTCCTTAGCAAAATATATTGAACAGGATGATTTCTGGCGCGCCCAGATTGCTCAAATGGACATAAACCAGCAGGGCGAAGTAGTGTTGCACCCTCAGGTAGGCAGGCAAACGATTAAATTTGGGAAGCCTGATCAGATTTCTGAGAAATTTGACAAATTAAAATTATTTTATCAGCAAATTTTGCCCCGAAAAGGGTGGAATCATTATACTAAGGTCAATCTGACCTATGAAAATCAAATTGTTTGTGACTAACAAGTAAAACCATGGACAACGATCAACCCGTAGTTGGACTAGATATCGGTACTACTAAAATCTGCGTTATTGTAGGCCGGAAAAATGAATACGGAAAACTAGAAGTAATGGGCATGGGTAAAGCCGTGTCCGACGGAGTAATACGAGGCATTGTTAGCAACATTGACAAAACCGTGCAGGCGATTCAGAAGGCTGTTCAGCAAGCCGAAGAGCAGTCAGGAGTAGAAATCAATGTAGTAAATGTAGGTATTGCCGGGCAGCATATCCGGAGCTCAGTACACCACGGTAGCATTACCCGCAACTCTTCTGAAGAAGAAATTACGGTAAGTGATGTAGAGCGGCTTACTCAGGATATGTACCGTATAGTGACCCCGCCCGGTTGCGAGATTATTCACGTAATGCCTCAGCACTACATTGTTGATTATGAGGAGGGAATTATGGACCCAGTGGGCATGTCGGGAGTAAAATTGGAAGCTGATTTCCACATCATTACGGCTCAGACCAATGCAATCAATAACGTGAATAAATGCGTCCGTAAAGCTGGGCTAGAAATAGATAATTTAATTCTTGAGCCGCTAGCTTCTAGCTTAGCAGTGCTCAGTGAAGAAGAAAAGAAAGCGGGAGTTTGCTTGGTAGATATTGGGGGTGGAACTACCGATATCGCTATTTTCCACGATGGCATCATCCGACATACCGCTGTTATACCTTTCGGTGGTAACATCATCACTTCTGACATTAAGCAAGGATGCTCAGTACTGCACGAGCAGGCCGAGTTGCTTAAAGTGAAGTTTGGTCGAGCCATTGCCGAAGAAGCTAACATTAACGAGATCGTTTCTATTCGCGGGTTACGTGACCGTCCACCCCGAGAAATCTCAGTAAAAAACTTAGCTTACATCATTGAAGCGCGAGTGCAAGAAATCTTCGAACTAGTTCATGCCGAGATTATTTCGTCGGGCTACGAAGACCGATTAGCGGGTGGCATTGTTATTACCGGGGGAGGTTCCCAACTGCGGCACATCAAGCAATTATGTGAGCTTATGTGCGCTACCGATGGTCGCATTGGGCACCCCAACGAGTATCTGGGCAAAAGTAAACCAGAGGCGATCAAATCGCCCATGTACGCTACCGGAGTAGGCTTAGTATTAGCCGGATTCAAAGCAATTGATGAGCGTAACTCAGAATACCTCCGTCGTAAAAGTGGGCAAACCAACCAAGTTGTGCGAAAAGAACGACAAACTGGCTTTTCTTTTAGAGGTATATTGGAAAAGACCAAGAAAATATTGATTGATGACTTTAATGAGAAAGAATATTAATGTAGTTTTGGTATAACCCCAAACTATTCAAACATCTACCGTTATGAGTAAGACATACAGTTTCGATCTACAGCCTCAGAACCCTTCTATCATCAAAGTGATTGGTGTAGGAGGCGGAGGCAGCAATGCTGTGAATCATATGTTTAACCAGGGCATTCGGGATGTAGAATTTATTGTCTGCAATACCGATGTGCAAGCGTTACAGACCAGCCCGGTTCCTAATAAGCTACAAATAGGTATAGGGCTCACCGAAGGGCTAGGGGCGGGGGCGAACCCTGAAAAAGGAAAAGCCGCCGCTATTGAAAGCAAAGAAGATATTCGCGAGTTACTTAGCGATAATACTAAAATGCTATTTATTACCGCTGGAATGGGCGGCGGGACCGGAACCGGAGCCGCTCCCGAAATTGCTCGAGTAGCGCGCGAATTGGGCATTTTAACGGTAGGTATTGTTACCTCACCTTTCAGCTTTGAAGGACGTAAAAAAATGCGACTGGCTAACGCAGGTATTGCTGAGCTTCGGGAAAGCTGCGATACAGTACTTGTTATTCTAAACGATAAACTGCGGGAAGCATATAGTAACCTATCCCTGTCCAATGCCTTTGCTCAGGCTGATAATGTGCTGACCACGGCGGCTAAAAGTATTGCTGAGATTATTACTCTGCCGGGTGACATCAATGTAGACTTTGAAGATGTAAAGACTGTAATGGCAAATTCAGGTGCCGCGGTAATGGGCTCGGCTAAAGTGGAAGGCGATCAGCGAGCGAAACGAGCCGCCGAAATGGCCTTATCATCGCCGCTGCTCGATAACATAAATATTACTGGGGCGCAGCGCATTCTACTATCCATCAAGTCTGGTACTGAGAAGGAAATTCAGATGGATGAGTTAACCATCATTACTTCGTATATCCAGGATCAGGCTAGTGAGGAGATGGAGATGATTTTTGGCCATGGAGTAGATGAATCCCTGGGCGAAAGTGTAATGGTAACCGTAATTGCTACTGGCTTTGATCAGGAAGAGTCAAGCGATCCGGAAGAAGATAATAAGCGGATTGTTGACTTAGAAACCAACAAGAAAGTACCAGAAAGCAATAATACTAACGAACCGGCTCCTGAGCATCACTTTGAGCCACCCGTGAAAAACTTTGTTTCGGATGATCCCCAGCCGACGTACGAGTCTATTCAGGATGAGCCTAATGAAAAAGAAGAGGAAGAACTGATGCATGAAATGAGTTCGCAGAAGCGACTGCTCATGGAAGAAGCTTACAAACGGAAACTGAAGTTGCGGGGAAAAAAGAGTATTAGCGCACCGGATAGTGAGCAAGATCATTTCAAGAAAGAAGATTTCAACGAACCCGCCTACATGCGACGAAATGTGCACTTGTACAGTGTACCTTCGTACCAAGATCGTAACGTATCGCGCTATTCACTAGATGATGATAGCAACATTATCAGCAACAACCGGTTCTTGCACGATAACGTAGATTAATTAGCCTAATTTAATCCAAGAATTACACGAAGGGGAAAGTGATTTTTAATCATTTTCCCACCACTTCGCTCGTGGTAGATTGGGTGAGCCCACTACAAAAGTTTCCCCAATCTTGGGGGTGGTTACGGGCATTTGTAGCTGCACTGCTTTTTCGGTTACTCGCTCAATGGGATCAGTCCAGGAATGAAGAGCGAGCCGAAAGGCCCCCCAGTGAATAGGCATCATTTGTTTAGCTCGTACATCCACTGCCGCTTGAGCTGATTCTTCGGGCATCATATGAATTTGGGCCCAGCGTTCATCGTATTGTCCGCATTCCATCATGGCTAAGTCAAACGGGCCGTAGCGTTCCCCAATTTTCTGAAAATGAGGCCCGTATCCACCATCGCCGCTAAAATATAGATTTTTGCTTTCACCCTGAATGATCCACGAACCCCACAGCGTTGTGTTTCGATCAGTAATACCTCGCCCGGAAAAGTGACGAGAGGGGGTAAATACAATAGTAAGCCCAGCGTGGTTAACCTCTTCCCACCAGTTAAGTTCGTGAATAGCAGATTCAGCTACTCCCCAGCGGCGCAAATGCGCGCCTACTCCTAGTGGGACGTAAAAATCCTTTACCTTTTCCTTCAGTTTTTGTACTGAACCATAATCTAGGTGATCGTAGTGGTCGTGGGAGATGAGCACCGCATCAATCGGGGGAAGTTGTTCAATACAAATGGGTAACTGTTTATTAAAGCGGTCATTACCCAACCAAGGGTGCGGAGCAGGAACATCACCCAACATCGGATCTAAGAAAACCCGTAAGCCGTCGATCTCTACCAAGACTGCCGAGTGACCGAACCAAGTAATCTGAGTAATTGTATCGGTATGGGTAGTAATATCTAGAGAATCCACGGATTCTACTGGTAAAGAAAAGTCCGGGGTGCTATTGGGTATGCCTTGGATGAAATCTCGCAGTACCGAAACAATGTTCCCGAAACTCATATCCATCGAGGTTGGAATCAGATTGGTGAACACTCCCTCTTCGTAGTGATCTAACTGAGCAAAAGCTTCTTTCTGTTCGGAGGTTGGTTTGCCCCCAAATTCCGGACTTAGTTTGATAAATAGAAAGCCTACAACAAGCAGTGCTAATAGTAAAATCCCAACAGATAGTCCGATCATCTTGAAAGTTTTTTTCATAGCCAAAGAGCTGAACGTAATTTAACTGACGAAGTGAGGGCAAATATATTGGCAGCTAGGATCGATTGTTTTGCCGAAAAGGCAGAAGGTTTTAAGCAGCTTCACTAAAGGGCACTACTGCTTTCTTTAGCAGTTAGCTTCTCTACTTGTTGCTCTAATAAATGCTGATAGACCGAATGCGTGATTTCTTCGTTAGAAAGGTGGTTATGAATGAATGCCAAGGTAGGTTTAATCGGCAACACGTGCATCCCTAGATAATGCAACACATCGGTTAAGTGACTAAGCGCTAGGTTGCCCCCGTGCATTCCCGCTGCCACCCCTACTAGGGCGGCCCTTTTTCCTGCTAAACTACTCGGATAGTCTAATCCGTCAATGAAAGCTTTGAGTACTCCGGGAAATGAACCGTTGTATTCCGGTACAATAAATACGAAGCGACTGTTTTCTTTCAGTACCTGTCGAAAAGCATTGAATTCCTCATTCTGCCCGTTATTCTCATACAAAGCGGTGGCTAAAAAATCTGACGGAAGGTTGATAAGGTCTAAAATTTGGCTGGCTTCTCCTCGCTCTTCTAGCAGACGTTGGTAGTAAGTAGCAATGGTTCGGGATTTGGCATCGCGCCGATTAGTCCCAACGATAACAATGGTCATACCTTCACAACGATCTTTCTAAAAGGATGTTCGGCTTCTAAACTATCTACAGATAGACGAAGTTATCTCAACTATGCGACTAATTATTCGTACTTCTGTAGAGCAAGATTATCAATCAGTGAAGCAAGGTTTCACTGAAGATTTATTTTTAAAACTCAACCCTCCCTTTCCGCCGGTGCAACTCAAGCGTTTTGATGGGTCCAGCAAGGACGATATTGTGGAGCTAGAACTCAACTTTCTCTTGTTCCGCCAAACCTGGCGTAGCCTGATTACCGAAGATGGGGAAACCGAGCTAGAGTGGTACTTTATTGATGAAGGGGTAAAACTGCCCTTTTTTCTGAAATATTGGAAGCACCATCACCGAGTGCTTAAGCAGAGTTCGGGTAGTCAGATTGTAGATGATATTCACTTTCGCTCACCCTTCTGGCTGATGGACTTTTTGCTTTACCCAGTACTAGGATTACAGTTTCTCTATCGCAAGCCAGCTTATAAGAAGGTGTTTGCTACTTAGTTGACACATTAGACCGATCGTTCTCTAACCATTCCAGCGAAAAAGTAGCCAGTGTCAGAAAAGCATATTGCATTCCTTCAGTAGTACCTCGCTCAAAGAGCACATAAATTTTACCATCTTCCCCCACAGTTACGTCCGAATAGGCGGCTAGGCCCGGTTCAATGACTCGCTGTGTCAGCCAAGTTTTTCCTTCGTCGTAGCTAAGCTTAGCGGTCAGATTTCGTCGGGCGTTTAGTTTAGGACTATGAAGATCATAATTTGGGCGAGAGTCAGGATTGATAAATAGTAGGTAGTCCTCACCATCTGATGATTTACCCTTGATAAGACTAGCCAAGCAGACCGGATCGTACAGCGCAGTATCAAATTTTGGTGCCGCCCACTGAGTAGCTCCGTCGGCACTATAGGTTACTACCCGCAGGTGTTCGGGTGACTCACTGCGGGAGTTGAGCATTACCCTTCCGTCGGCTAGCTCTACCGCTACGGTTTCATTGGGGTTCACAAAAGCTTGGGGTTGCTGCCCTTCGTACCGATACGGATAAAGGTGACGAACCGCAATGTCTCCGGCTTGCCAGGTTGCCCCGTGGTCATCCGAATAGATGGTAGCCACCACCGAAGGGCGGTGAGCGTTTCCGCCGTCAGCGGTAGAGAGCCATACCGGAACGAGCAACCGACCGCTTTGTCGTTGTATACCGTGCCCTGGCCCGGTCGCTAGTACCTTCCAGGGATAGTCACCACGAAAATCATCGAAAGCAGTGGTGATCTCAGTAGGTTCAGAAAACGTTTTTCCGTCATCATGACTTACTGCGTAGTATGCTCGTTGGTAAGCTACGCAGTATAAAAAATGTATGTCGCCATTCGCATCAGCGATCATCACGGGATTGTTAGCTGTATTACCGGGGGAGCCGTGACTAGTTACCGCATCGGGGTCAGAAGCTATTTCTTGAGCCAAAGCTTCAGGAACATTCACCAATACCTTCTGCTTACTCCAAGTACTTCCCCCGTCGGTGCTTCTCCGTAGCACGATATCAATGTCAGCCCAATCGCTCTGGTCGCGACGGGCTTCGCACCAAGCCAGCAGGGTTCCTTGGGAAGTGGTAACAATTCCGGGAATGCGATAGGTACGGTAGCCATCAGTGCCCGCAGCAAATAGGTCAGTAAAAACAATTGAGTCGGATAAGCTTTGAGCCTGTATTGAAGAAGTAGCAATGGTAAAAAATAGAAAGAATAGAAAGTGCTTCATTCGGGAAGATAGCTCTTTACTGAGATTTGCTCAAGCCCTTATTAGGAACGTTCGATAATATTCACTGTAGTTATCTGTATCTCAGCGTGAAGTAAACAAAACCAGTCAACTACTAAAAAATGTACAAGGAAAAACTTTTACCTTTAGAAGTAATTTATCTGTAAAAGGCGTAAGATATCATTATGAAGCAATGGGTAATCACTGACATTCACGGCTGTGCCAAAACCTTTGAGGCGTTGCTACAACGCATCAACTTCCGGCGCAGTGATTCTCTTTATCTGCTGGGCGATTACGTAGACCGCGGGCCCGATAGTAAAGGCGTGCTGGATTTGGTTATGCAACTGAGTCAGTCGAAGC